>NZ_MTPV01000061.1:0-158016 GCF_002009585.1 Arthrobacter sp. SRS-W-1-2016
CAATCACCACAGGCCCCACACCGCCACCGGGAACAAACCACCCGTCAGCCGGCTAACCAACCTCCCTGGGCAGTACAACTAGCTGACAGTTGTTGTCGTTCTGGGGCCTCAAAACGACAACAACTGCGAGTCAGTTGGGTCAGCCGTTGATGACCTGGGGCACGCCGAGTGCTTTGAGGCCTTCGACGCCGAATTCGAGGCCGTAGCCGGATTGCTTGGCGCCGCCGAAGGGGATGCGGGGGTCGACGGCGCCGTGTTTGTTGATCCAGACGGTGCCGGCGTGGAGGCGGGCGGCGACGTCGCGGGCGGCGTCCAGGTCCGTGGACCAGACGGAGGCGCCGAGTCCGACGTCGAGGGCGTTCGCCATCGCTATGGCCTGGTCAATGGTGGTGTAGCGGATGATCGGCAGTGCCGGGCCGAATTGCTCCTCGGCGACGAGCGGGTTGTTGTTGTCGATGTCGGCCACGAGGGTGGTGGGGTAGAAGTTGCCGGCCTGGCCGGTCTCGGGGTTGCCGCCGAGCAGGATCCGGGCGCCGGAGTCGCGGGCGGCGTCGACGAGGCGGGCGACGATGTTGTATTGCTGGCGGTTCTGCAGCGGGCCGAGGACGTTGTTTTCGTCGAGGCCAACGCCCATGGGCACGGCCTTCGCCACGGCAGTGAGTTCGGTGCAGACGGCGTCGTAGATGTCGTCGTGGACGTAGAGGCGCTTGAGCGCGGCGCAGGTCTGGCCGGTGTTGATGAAGGCGCCCCAGAAGAGGCCCTCGGCGATGGCGGCGGGGTCGGCGTCGGGCAGGACGATGCCGGCGTCGTTGCCGCCGAGTTCGAGGGTGAGCCGCTTCACCGTGTCTGCGCTGGAGCGGATGATGGCTTTGCCGGTGGTGGTGGAGCCGGTGAACATGACCTTGCCGATGGCGGGGTGGGTAGCCAGCGCTTCGCCGACGTCGCGGCCGCCGGAGACCACGGTGAGGAGGCCTTCGGGGAGTTCTTCGTTGATCACGGACGCGAGGGCCAGGACGGACAGGGGTGTGTATTCGGAGGGTTTGATGACGACGGCGTTGCCCATGCGCAGGGCGGGGGCGATCTGCCAGACGGTGATCATCATGGGCCAGTTCCAGGGTCCGATCGCGCCGACGACGCCGATGGGCCGGTAGTGCAGCTCGGCGCGGGTGTCGCCGTCGTCCACCACGGTTTCGGCCTCGAGCGGCGTGCCCGCGGCGGCGCGGAGCCAGGCCGCGCAGGCGCCGACTTCGAAGCGGGCGTTGGGGCCGTTCAGGGGCTTGCCTTGCTCGCGAGAGAGCAAGCGGGCGAGCTCCTCGGCGGAGCGTTCGACGGCGTCGGCGGCCTTCAGGAGCGCGGCGGACCGTGCGTCGTGGCCGGCCGCAGCCCATGCCGGCTGGGCTGCCCGGGCGGCGTCGATGGCCGCCTGGAGGTCCTCGACGGTGTGGACCGGCGCCTCGCCGACGGCGGTGCCCGTGGCGGGGTCGAGGATGGTCAGGGTTTCGCCGGTGGCCGGGGTGATTGAAGCGAGGAGGGCGTCGTAGCTTTCCAAGGGGTTACTCCACTCTGAGTTGGTAATGGTTTTCAAGGACAGGGCACTGAGGTCAGACGGCCATCAGGATCATGGCGCCCAAGGCACCAGCCGAAGAGATGGCCTCAAGCGGTGCGGACGCGTGACGACGGTGTCCGCGCCCTTTCCGGCAAAGCGATTGGACCGCCAGGACGATCGAGTAGGCGATGACCGCTGCCGCGAGGACAACTGCCAGGGCCGGGTTCGCTCCACCAAGTCCCGCGTGCGCATGGGTTTGGTGTACAGAACCGGATGGGGCTGTGGGAAGGGTTGTGACGAAAACGGCGAACATCGCCACTATGGACAAAGAACGGTGTATTTCCATGCCGCCGCGGCGATCCTTGGGCAGGAGCATCAGCGGTAACGGTGAAGTGAGAAGCAGCAGAAGGCCCCACACGACGCCCGGAAGGACGCCGGGCCCGACACTCGTGTCCGCCATCGCCACGAGCATGAGTGCCATCGGTCCCCACTGGCTGAAGTTCCTGACCACGCCTTCGCGCAGGGGGCTCCAGATTCCGAGGGCGCAGCAGGCCAGCATGACTATCGAAAGGATTGTGTGCATGGTGTTCACAGGTCATCGGTCCCGGCGCTACACGTCTTCTTCGTCGCCGAGGTGGACAGCAGCAGGCCCCTCTTCGCCGTGCCCGATCCGCCGATACACGCCGGGGTTGTTCCGGCGGATGCGGAACGCCCAGGCGATCCCCACCAGCCCGGGCACGATGATCGTGGCCGGCAGGATGAACGTCAGCGCATTGGTCTCGCTTTGGCCCAGCAGTACGTTGAAGTTGACCACGATCAGAACGAAGATCGCCGTCAGGAGCACGAATCCCAGGGCAGGGGCGACCACGCGGGTCCACAAACCGGCGTCATGCCTGTTCTTCCGGAAGAATCCAATGACCGCCAGGGAGACAACGGTCATCAAGAGGACAAGTCCCATCGCGCCGTCGTTGGTCAGCCACGTGAACATGGTGAGGACAGGGTAGAGATCACCGAGCGAGGATCCGGTCCCGGCGATGGCGAACGCCACCGTGACGACGACGGCTATCACCGTCTGGGCGATCGAGCCGGCGTAGGGGGCGCCGCTGTGCCGCCGTACTGCACTCAGCTTCCGGGGAAGGACTTCTTCCCGGCCAAGGGAGAAGAAGTAGCGCGCGGCGGCGTTGTGGAAGCTGACCAAGGCTGCGAACAGGCTGGTGACGAAGAGCAAGCGGGCCAGGTCGGCGAGGAGGACACCTGCGTGGTCACTCAGGAAACCAAACATCAGGTCCGGTCCTTGTTTCGCGGAGGCGTCGACCACAGCGGACGGACCGGTTCCGACCGCCATGGCCCAGGAAGACACCGCGTAGAACAGGGCAATGATGGCCACCGCCGTATACGTGGCCCGGGCGACGGTGTGCTTGGGGTCCTTGCTTTCCTCGCCATAGATCGCGGCCGATTCGAATCCCATGAACGCCGCGATGCCGAAGGAGAGGACGGCCCCGACGCCCGGGACAAAGAGGCTCTGCGGGCTCAGCGGCGCGCCGCTGACTCCCTCGGGTGCCACGATGAAGGAGGCGATGTCGTAGACAATCACCACGAGGAACTCCAGTCCGACGAGCACTCCGAGGACCTTCGCTGACAGGTCCACCCGGTTCATGCCGAGGAATGCGACGACGGCGATGCAGACGAGCACCGGAATCCACCACGGGACAGTGGCGCCGAATCGTTCGTTGATCAAGCTTGAGACAGTGAACCCGAAGAGCCCGTAGATGCCGACTTGCATCAGGTTGTAGGCCATCAGCGCCACCATGGAAACACCAACGCCGACCGGTCGCGAGATGCCCTGGGCAACGTAGGAATAGAAGGCACCGGCGTTGACGACGTAACGGCTCATTGCCGCGTAGCCGACCGCGAACACAGCGAGGGTTCCGCCGAGCAGCAGGAAGGACAGCGGTACTCCGGTGACTCCGGTGACGCCAAACGTCGTCGTCACCCCGCCGGCGAGGACCGTGAGCGGAGCCGAGGCGGCAATGATCATGAAGGTCACTGCCGGGACGCCGAGACGGCGTCGATGGTGATGCGGGTGGTCCACCTCAGTGGTCTCTTTCCCGGTTGTCAAGCTCATTTCTGGACCTCCATGTGGCAGTGGCCGCCTTCGGCGGGCTTTGAGGCGGGGACATCGAGGACGGGGCTCCGATCGAAGAAGCCTTCGGGGCGCAGTTTGAAGCCCACGGTGTCCACGGGCATGATGGGCCAGTCCTCGGGGCGGGGGAAGTGAGTCAGTCCGAAGGTATGCCAGACGACGATGTCCTGTCCGTCGATGTCCCTGTCGCCGGCAATGTAGGACGGCAGTCCGGCCCCTCCGGCGTGCTGGTTGACGAAGTCGCCGCTCGGGTAGCGCTCGTTCTCGTCGTAGCGGGTCACCCACAGATCCTTCGTTGCGAATGCTGCACGCCGGGCGATGGACGATTCGGGGTCGGCCAGGAGCATGGGATGCCCCTGTCCGTGGAGTTTGTATCCGACGGGGTCGCCCAGGCGGTTGACTGATTCGGGGTTGGAGATGATCCAGGCCCGTCCGGCCGCCATGTCGGACTCGCGGACGGCCTCAGATTCGCTCTTGAGCACCGTCCGACGGCGGGCGAAGGCGTTGCCGCGCTCGTTGCCCTCTCCCATGGGCACACGGACGGCGTCCTCTTCTTCGACCCGGTTGCTCAGGCCGTCGATGGCGAAATCCAGTCGCGCGCTGAAAAGGTGCTGGTGGAAGGGAGCCCCAAGGCCGGGGGCGAGCTCCGAGGCGTACGGGTAGCCCTTTCCGGGGTGGGCGCTGGTGAAGACGACGCCGGTGGCCTTGGCTTCGAACTCGATGGTTCCGTCGAGGTAGAGGTACCAGTAGAAGCCGTAGTCGTAGTTGCCGATGGTCGTGAAGAAACTGATGACGAGCCTGCGGTTCCGGCGAGTGTAGTTCACGCCGCTCCAGAGGTCGCTGTGCTTGGCGAGGATGCTCCAATCCTCTTCGTGCATGCAGATTCCGTTGGGGATTTCCCGTGGCCGGCCGAACGCGTCGCTGACGACCGGGCTGAGGTAGGTGATGTCGCCGAGGCAATCGCAGCCGAGCTCGAGCGAGTTGGCGTACTGGCCCACCAGGTATTCGCCGGTATCGAAGTAGTTCTGCCAGGAGCGCACGGGGGAGGGGTCGCCGTAAGGCACCACCATTTCGGCGATGGAAGCCCGCTTGAGGATGCTGCGACGGCGATCGCCGTCGTCGAACGCCACATTGTGGAGAACGACGCCTTCCCGGACATCGAAGCCGATGTCCAGGCTCCATTTCTCCCACTCGACGTGGTTTCCATCGCGGACCGTGAAGCTCGGGCCTTCCGGCTGGGTGATGTGGATCGGCTTCTGGGTGGTTCGCATCGGCCCGGTCAATTCAGGGTCCATAAAGTTGCCGTGTTCTTCCGGCACCGGGACCGGCCCGAAATCCAGGACCTGGTCCACCGTTTTGCTGACGACGTCGACGTAGGCAACCAGCCCGTCCACGGGGTGGGCCCAGGCACTGTCCCCGGGGAACTCCTGGACGAAAGCCAAGCCCCGCAGAATCCGGCGGCCCTTCTCTTCCGGGTACTCGAAGACTCCGGCCGACAGGGGAGCGACCCTGACCTTGCTGACATCGAGGTTCCGGTCAGCCAAGGCCTTGAGCCATCGTTCGTCCTGGGCGAGGATCTCTTCGACCACCTCGAATTCTTCTTCGATCACCGGAAGCTCGCCCGTCACCGAGGTGTCGAGTTCCACTTTCGAGACCACTTCCTGATGCGTCACGGAGACCACGACGTCCTGTGCCGCACCGGTTGAAACGTTGTGCAGGAACGCCCTGAACCTGCGGTCCACAGCCTCCGCATTCCGCGGTGGCTCAAGGAGGCCAAGATAGGCGATCCGGATGGAGCCGTCGAAGAGTCCGGCGTCGGCCAGGACGCCCCTGACGGCCGTGATGTCTTCGGCACTCGTCAAGGCAAACGGAGAGGGTCCGGCAAACGCAGCCATTTCGGCGATTTCTGGAGAGGAAGTTGTGCTCATGGAAGGCCTTTGTGAGTGGCGGGTTTATTTTCTATGTTTGTAGAGAATAGCATCGTGTAATCTGAGTCACAACGGTTGTAGAAAAAAAGATTTGGGGAACTCGTGCCGAAGATCGTAGACCACGAAAAGCGCCGACTGGAGCTTGTCGAAGCGACGTGGCGGATCATCGCCAGCAGGGGGATCGAAGGTGCCACGATGCGGGAAATTGCCACGGAAGCAGGCTTTGCCAACGGGGCGCTCAAGCCGTACTTTCCAACGAAGGATGACCTGCTGACGTTTGCCTTCTCGCACATTTTCAACCAGACGAACACTCGTATGGGCAGCTCCACTGCAGGACTGCGGGGCTTGCCTGCATTGCGCAGCTATTGCCATGAAATTTTGCCGCTCGACGCCGAGAGGCTCAACGAGGCGCGAATCGCGATCGCCTTCTGGCAACGCGCCCTCACAGACCCGGCGAAGGCCGCTTTGCACGATTCCTCAATGGAGCAATGGCGTGAAGCCCTGTTCGACAAGCTCCGTGAAGCCAGGGAACTCGGCGAACTGAAGGAGGGAGTGAACGACGACGACATCGTTGGCGGGATCATGACCTTCGCGCTCGGTGCCCAGATCACGGCCACGTTGACGCCGGAACATCACTCAGCGGATCAGTTGCGGTCCCAACTGGAGACCTATATATCCCTCATTTCGTCCGCGAAGGGCGATCTTGTGCCGACGGCGGGATCGAAAGGTTCCGCTTAGCGGCGCAGGGTGCTCTGCCTCGCCACGAGTTCCGGCGTGAACACAAGTTGGCTGTGTACATGGCCGGGTTCGGCGTCGATTTCGTCGAAGAGGAGCTGTGCGGCGCGTTCGCCGATCAGCTGCCTCGGCTGGCTGATGGAACTGAGCGGGATGCTCGACTGCGAAGCGAAATCGATGTCGTCGAAGCCCACGATCGCGATGTCCTCGGGCACGCGGAGCCCGTTGGCCGCGAAGGACTGCAAGAGCCCGAGCGCCAATTGGTCGTTCGCCGCAAACACGGCGTCCGGCCGCTTGGCGGGCTGGAGATTCCACATGAGATCGCCAATTTGGCGCCCGCGCTCAAATTTCAGATCGGGCGTTTCGAATAATTGAAGGGGGAGGCCCGCCCGTTGCGCCGCGTCGGCTGCACCCCGGTAGCGGTCCTCAACCTGCTGCAGCGTGAAGGGGCCGCCCACGAATGCAGGGCGGACTGCGCCGATGCTGGCAAGATGGTCCAGGGCGGTCGCCCCGCCGGCGACGTCGTCCACCGAAACCGAGCAGAACTGATCTGTGCTTGCGAGCCTGTCCACGAGTACGGAGGGGATGCCCCGGGTGCGCATTTTCTCAAGCCGTTCAAGGACGTTCCCGAACGGAGTGATCAGGACGCCTTGGACACGCTGCTGCTCGAACAGGTCCAGATAGGCCTGCTCACGCCCGGCGTTTTCGGCGCTGTTGGCCAGGATCAGGGAGTGCTTGTGGTCCTCGGCGACGTTTTCAGCCCCCAGGGCCACATCGGTGAAGAAGGGGTTGCGGACGTCCAGCACCAACATGCCCAGGCTCCGCGTGGATCCGGACCGTAGCGAGCGGGCTGATTCGTTTCGCACGAATCCCAACTGGTCGATCGCGGCCAGGACCCGGCTTCTCTTGTCGAACGACACTTGGTCCGGCCGGTTGAGGACATTCGAAACAGTGCCGACCGAAACTCCCGCAAGAGCGGCGACGTCCGTCAGCTTTGCACCCGGTCCGGTTGACACGCTGAACCTCCCAATTGATGAATCGAATCAATCCGTTTCGTCAATGTTACGTCGTTCACATTGACCATGCGGGGGTTTGCCAGTTGACACGCCACGGAAGCGGCCCTAACGTGTGAGTAGGTTCACAAATGAATCGATTCATTACAAAGGAGTAACGAACATGGCCGAAGCACAGGACGCCACGGTTCGGAGCAACCCGCGAGCCGGGGTGGCCGATGTTCCTGTCTTGGAACTGC
This sequence comes from Arthrobacter sp. SRS-W-1-2016, assembly GCF_002009585.1. Lineage (NCBI taxonomy): Bacteria > Bacillati > Actinomycetota > Actinomycetes > Micrococcales > Micrococcaceae > Arthrobacter > Arthrobacter sp. SRS-W-1-2016. The sequence continues at coordinate 7,605 of NZ_MTPV01000061.1, forward strand.
GGGATATCCACAAGTCATTTGGCGCAGTGCACGCGCTGCGGGGCGCCAGCCTCGGCCTGTACCAAGGACAAGTCACCGCGCTGGTCGGCGAAAACGGTGCCGGCAAATCCACCCTGGTCAAGACACTGGCGGGCCTGCACCAGCAGGATCGCGGCCAAGTCCTGCTAGATGGCGAAGAGGTCTCATTCCGCGATCCGCTCCACGCCCGTGCGGCCGGAATTGCAGTCATCTACCAGGAACCGACCATGTTCCCGGATCTCACTGTCGCCGAGAACATCTTCATGGGCAGGCAGCCTCTACGGTCCCTCCGCAGGATCGACCGCAAGGCCATGCGCCAGCAGGCGCTGGACCTTTTCGAGCAGCTGGGAGTCAAGATCGATCCGGACCGGGCTGCCCAAGGCCTCTCGATCGCAGACCAGCAAGTGGTGGAAATCGCCAAGGCCATTTCGCTCGACGCCCGGGTGCTGATTATGGACGAGCCTACGGCGGCCCTCAGCGGCGTCGAGGTTGACCGGCTTTTTGCCGTCACCCGCACGCTGCAGGCCCAAGGGTCGGCCGTCCTGTTCATCTCCCACCGCTTCGAGGAAGTCTTTGCCCTGGCGGACTGGATTACCGTAATGCGCGACGGCGCGCACGTCGCCACTGCCCCGGCCTCCGAACTCACGGTTGACGGTGTGATCAGGCAGATGGTCGGCCGCGACGTCGCCTCATTGTTCCCGAAACAGGAAACGCAGATCGGGCACACCGCGCTCGAAGTGAAAGGACTCAGCCGCAAGGGCGTGTTCTCGGATATTTCGTTCACAGTCAAGGCTGGCGAAATAGTCGGGCTCAGCGGCCTTGTCGGCGCCGGGCGCTCCGAAGTGGCACGGGCCCTCTTCGGCATCGACAAATACGACTCCGGTGAAGTGCTGGTCCGGAACGAACCCCTCAAGTCCTTGTCACCCCGGGCATCAATGGCCGCCGGACTCGCGTTCGTGCCGGAAGACCGGCGCAAACAGGGCCTCGTCATGGAACTGAATGTGAGCCGGAACCTCACGCTGACGCTTCGGCGGAAACTGAGCCGTTTCGGCCTCCTTACCAACCAGGCCGAGGCCCAGGCCACCAAGGAATGGACTAAGAAACTACAAATCAAGGCAGGCTCCCCGACGTCCCCGATCTCAACCCTCTCCGGCGGTAATCAGCAGAAAGTTGTCTTGGGCAAGTGGCTTGCCACCGGCCCGAGCGTCCTGATCATCGACGAACCCACCCGTGGCATCGACGTCGGCACAAAGTCGGAGGTACACCGGCTCATCTCCGAACTCGCGGGAACTGGGCTCGCCGTCCTGATGATCTCCTCGGAGCTACCAGAGATCCTGGGAATGTCGGACCGTGTCCTGGTGATGCACGAGGGTCGGATCACCGCAGAACTCAGCCGTAACGATGCCACCGAGGAATCCGTCATGACGGCCGCCACGGGTGTCGACCCGAAAACCAAGGAGACAACAGCGTGACCACCATATCCCTGCAACGTCAGCCCTCACTGGCCTGGATAAGCACGCTGAGCCGGTCCCGCGAGTTCAGCGTTTTCCTCGCGCTAACAATCCTCGTGGCCGTCACGGTAGCTGCAAACCCGCGGTTTTTGAGCGGGCAAAGCATCAAGGACTTGCTGCTCAACTCGTCGATCCTGGTCATCCTGGCCGTCGGACAAGCGATCGTCATCGTCACAAAGAACGTGGACCTATCCGTCGGATCGGTGCTCGGGCTGACTGCCTTCGCCACCGGAAAGATCTTCATCGCACTGCCCGAGCTGCCCGTGATCGCCATGCTCGCCATCGGCCTCACTATCGGCGCAGTGCTGGGAGCAGTCAACGGAGCGCTCATCGCGGTGGCCAAGGTGCCGGCCCTGGTTGTCACCTTGGGAACCCTGTATATCTTCCGCGGCGTTGATTTCGCCTGGGCCCAGGGCCAGCAGATCAGTCCGTCCGACCTCCCGGGACAATTCCTGGCACTCGGTGCCGACGCCGTCCTGGGTTTCCCCTACTTGGCCATGATCGCCCTCGCGGTTGTCATCGTCTTCGGCTTGTACCTGAACAACCTGCGCTCCGGACGCGAGTTCTACGCCATTGGCTCAGATGTCCACGCTGCCCGGTTGTACGGAATCCGCGTGGGGCGGAAGGTGTTCTTCGCCTTCGCCATTTCGGGTGCCCTCGCCGGCCTCGCCGGGGTGATCTATGCGGCCAAATACGGCAACCTGGATGCCACTGCGGGTCAAGGCCTTGAGCTGAATGTTGTCGCCGCGGCTGTGGTTGGCGGTGTGGCAATCGCCGGTGGCGTCGGCACGGTCTACGGAGCCGCTATCGGCGCCGTCCTCCTGACCACCATCACCTCTGCCCTCCCGGTCCTGGGAGTCTCGCCGTTCTGGCAGCGCGCCATGATCGGCGCCTTGATCCTGGCCTCGATCGCCTTGGACCGATACCTTGCCCTGCGCACCGAGCGCCGTTTGAGAGGACACGATTCACATGCTGGTTGATACAGCACCGCCGGCAGCAACAGCCCGCCGCGCTCCCCGCTTTGGCTTCCTGCGCAGCTGGGACGCCGCGATCATCGTGGCGCTCCTTGCCAGTATCGCCGTCGCCTCCATGACCGTGAGCGGGTTCGCCACCGCCCGCAACAGCGGATTCCTTCTCATCGACCTCATTCCGATCCTTCTTCTCGCCCTGCCGATGACGCTGATCATCCTGACCGGTGAGATCGACCTTTCCGTCGCCAGCATTGCGGGCTTCGTCAGCTGTGTGTTCGGGGCGCTCTGGAACGCCGGGATGCCCATGGAAACGATCGTCCCGCTGTGCATTGTCCTCGGAATTGTGTCCGGAGCGTTCAACGGGTTTCTCGTCTCGGTGGTCGGGCTGCCATCGCTGGCGGTGACTATTGGCACGCTTGCCCTGTTCCGCGGCCTGGCTTTCGTTGTCCTGGGGGACCAGGCGGTCACCAGCTTCCCGCGGGCCATCACCACCGGCTTGCAGGCGAAGATCGGCGCAACGGGCATCCCCGTGTGGATTGTCCCGGTCATCCTGCTTGCCATTATTTTCGGTGTCGTCCTGCACTTCACCGGTTTCGGCCGCTCCCTGTTCGCAATCGGCTACAGCGTTGACGCCTCTCGCTTTTCGGGAATCGGTGTCGCGCGGACCAAGTTCTGGCTCTACGTCCTCTCGGGCGCCGTCGCCGCCATGGTCGGCGTGTGGTGGACCCTGCGTTACGGAAGCGCCCGCGGTGATAACGCCACGGGCCTGGAGCTGTCGGTTATCGCAGCCGTACTGCTTGGCGGGGTGTCCATCTTTGGCGGCAAGGGCACTCTGCCCGGTGTCATCGCAGGCGTGGGGCTCTTGGCCATCCTTCGCAACGCGCTCCAGCTTGCCAGCGTCCCCGAGGACACCCTGTCGATGCTTACCGGCGGCCTCCTGATCCTCGCCGTCGTCGCTCCCAATGCCATCGCGTGGGCCGGCTCCCTGTCCCGAAAAGCTTCAACGACCTGACCACCTTCCAAACCACAGAAACAACGACGTTCAGTTGAAAGGCACACCATGAAATTCATCTCCACGACCGGAGCCCGTCGCCTCGCACCGGCCTACATCGCCGCTGCCACGGGAATCGCGCTCGCACTGAGCGCTTGCGGAGGAACCACCAATTCCTCCAGCACCGCGGGCGCTGGGGCTGCGAGCTCCAGCACCTCAGCGAACCCGAATGCTCCGCTCAAGGAAGGCCTGAAGGTCGCTTTCCTGCCCAAGCAGCTAAACAACTCGTATTTCACGGTTACTGACCGTGGCGGCAAGAACGCTGTAGCCGAGTTCAAGGGCACGTTCTCCGAAGTGGGTCCTTCGGACGCCAGTGCTTCCAGCCAGGTGAGCTACATCAATACACTCACGCAGCAGGGGTCCAATGTCATCGCAACCTCGGCGAACGACCCCAAGGCAATCTGTTCGGCGTTGGACGAAGCCCGCAGCGCGGGAGCCAAGGTGGTCACGTTTGACTCCGATACCGATCCCTCGTGCCGTGACCTCTATATCAACCAGGCCACTGCCCAGGGCATCGCGGATACCCAGATCAAGCTCATTTCCGACGCCATCGGAGCTGACGGCGGCGACATTGCAATCCTGTCCGCGACGGCGAATGCCACGAACCAGAACGCCTGGATCGACCTGATGAAGAAGGACCTCCAGAAGCCGGAGTACTCAAAGCTCAAGCTCGTCGCGACCGCCTACGGCGATGACAACGCCCAGAAGTCCCAGCAGGAAGTCCAGGGACTCCTCCAAGCACACCCGACTCTCAAGGGCATCATCTCGCCCACCACGGTGGGTATCGCGGCTGCCGCACAGTACCTCTCGGGGTCCGAGTACAAAGGCAAAGTGCAGCTGACCGGCCTCGGTTTCCCGAGCCAGCTCAAAGAATTCCTGAAGAACGGCACCATGAAGTCATTCGCGCTTTGGGACGTTGAAAAGCTCGGTTACCTTGCAGCGTACGCAGGAGCTGCCCTTGCTTCCGGCCAGATCACCGGCGCCGAAGGGCAGACGTTCAAGGCTGGGACCCTCGGCGACTTCAAGGTCGGCGCAAACTCCACCGTCCTGCTCGGCGATCCCACCGTGTTCACGGCCGACAACGTGGACCAGTACAACTTCTAGGTGACCCGGCAACTCCGGCGCCTTGCCACGATTGGCGCCGGAGTTGCCGCACTGAATTTGAGATTGCTATTGCCTGACTGAATCGATTCAAATAAGCTAGTAATGAATCGATTCAAAACGGGTGGGACCACGTGTTGAAATCAAGTGTTGAGCAAGGAGAATTCCACATGAGGGTGTGTTTCCGTTCCTCGGTCAAACCCAGCCAGATTCCCGAATACCGACGCCGTCACGCAGCTGTGTGGCCGGAAATGCTCCAGGAGCTCAAGGTGGCCGGCTGGAAGAACTATTCGTTGTTCCTCGCCGACGACGGGCTGCTGGTGGGACACGTGGAATGCGACGACTTCGACGCGGTCCGGGCCCGCATGGCCCTGAGCGAGGTGAATTCCCGCTGGCAGGCGGAAATGGCACTCCTGTTCGAAGACGACAGGCAGGCACCTGACGAGGGATTCCTCCAGCTCACCGAAATCTTCAATCTCGAGGACCAGTTGTCCAAGGTCAACTCCTCTGAGGGAAACCAACAAGCGCAGAAGGAACAACAATGAACACCACGGAAACGGCCCTGGGCCGCCTCGGGGAACTGGCCATCGAGGTTCCCTCGTGGGCCTATGGCAACTCGGGCACGCGATTCAAGGTGTTCGGCACGCCCGGCACCCCGCGGACCATCCAGGAGAAGCTGGCCGACGCCGCGAAAGTCCACGAACTGACGGGCCTTGCGCCCACGGTGGCACTGCACATCCCGTGGGACAAGGTGGACGACTACTCGGCACTCCGCGAGTACGCGCAGGACCTCGGCGTCGGGCTCGGGACCATCAACTCCAATACGTTCCAGGACGACGAATATAAATATGGTTCCCTGACGTCCTCTGACGCTGCCGTACGCCGCCGGGCCATCGACCATCACCTGGAGTGCATCGACATCATGCACGCCACCGGCTCCCGGGACCTGAAGGTCTGGCTGGCCGACGGCACCAACTATCCCGGCCAGGACGACATGCGCGGCCGCCAGGACCGCCTCGCGGAATCCCTGCAGGAAATCTACGCCGGGCTCGCCGAAACCCAGCGCCTGGTCCTGGAGTACAAGTTCTTCGAGCCGGCTTTCTACCACACCGATGTTCCGGACTGGGGTACCTCTTACGCCCAGACCCTGGCACTGGGGGAGAAGGCCTTCGTCTGCCTGGACACCGGCCACCATGCCCCGGGCACCAATATCGAATTCATCGTCATGCAGCTCCTGCGCCTAGGGAAGCTCGGTTCCTTTGACTTCAATTCGCGCTTCTACGCCGACGACGACCTGATCGTCGGTGCCGCGGATCCCTTCCAGCTGTTCCGCATCATGCACGAGGTCATCCGCGGCGGCGGCTTCGGGAAAGAGTCAGGGGTTGCCCTGATGCTTGACCAGTGCCACAACCTGGAGGAGAAGATCCCCGGCCAGATCCGGTCCGTGCTCAACGTCCAGGAGATGACGGCCCGCGCACTGCTCATCGACACCGATGCACTGGCCGAAGCCCAGCGTGAAGGGGATGTCTTGGCAGCAAACGGCATTTTCAACGATGCCTTCTACACGGACGTCCGGCCGATGCTGGCGCAATGGCGTGAATCGCGTGGCCTGCCCGCCGACCCGATGAGGGCGTTCAAGGCAAGCGGCTACCAGAAGAAGATCAACGAGGACCGCGTGGGCGGCCAGCAAGCCGGATGGGGCGCATAGAGCATGAGCAACAACAAGACTGTTGAAGAACTGATCACCCGTTCCAACCGCCTCGGTGCGGACAAGCGGAACACGAACTTCGCCGGAGGGAACACCTCCGCGAAGGGAACGGACAAGGACCCCGTCACCGGGGAGGACGTCGAGCTGTTGTGGGTCAAGGGTTCCGGCGGCGATCTGGGCACGCTGAAGGCCGAAAACCTGGCTGTGCTGCGCCTGGACCGGCTGCAGGCACTCAAGTCCGTTTACCCCGGCGTCGAGCGCGAAGACGAAATGGTGGCCGCCTTCGATTACTGCCTTCACGGCAAAGGCGGCGCTGCGCCGTCGATCGACACCGCCATGCACGGACTCGTCGACGCCGCTCACGTGGACCACCTGCACCCGGACTCGGGCATCGCGATCGCGACGGCGGTGGACGGCGAAGCGCTGACGTCCAAGATCTTCGGTAACAAGGTCGTGTGGGTTCCCTGGCGCCGGCCCGGATTCCAGCTGGGACTGGACATCGCGGCGATCAAGGAAGCCAACCCGCAAGCCATCGGCACCATCCTGGGCGGACACGGCATCACCGCATGGGGCGAAACGAGCGGGGAAGCCGAGGCCAACTCCCTCTGGATCATCGAGCAGGCCGAAGGCTACATTGCCCAGAACGGCAAAGCCGAGCCTTTCGGCGCCAAACTCCCCGGCTACGCCGCGCTCCCGGAAGCCGAGCGTCACGCCAAAGCGGCCGCGTTGGCTCCCGCCATCCGCGGCCTCGCCTCGGCCGACAAGCCGCAGGTGGGTCATTTCAGCGACGATCCGCGTGTCCTGGAATTCCTCGAAGGCGCCGGGCATCCCCGCCTTGGAGCGCTGGGCACCTCCTGCCCGGACCACTTCCTGCGCACCAAGGTCAAGCCCCTCGTCCTGGACCTGCCCGCCGACGCCGGCATCGAGGAAAGCATCGCACGCCTCAAGGAACTGCATGCCGCGTACCGCGAGGACTATCAGGCCTACTATGACCGCCATGCCGACGCCGAGTCCCCGGCCTTGCGCGGCGCGGACCCGGCCATCGTCCTGGTCCCCGGCGTCGGGATGTTCTCCTACGGCAAGGACAAGCAGACCGCACGCGTGGCGGGCGAGTTCTACCTGAACGCCATCAACGTCATGCGCGGCGCCGAGGCCATCTCCTCCTACGCCCCGATCGAGGAATCCGAGAAGTTCCGGATCGAGTACTGGGCCCTTGAAGAAGCCAAGCTCGCGCGGATGCCCAAACCGAAGTCCCATGCCACGCGCATCGCTTTGGTGACCGGCGCGGCGTCGGGCATCGGCAAGGCGATCGCCACCCGCCTCGCCGCGGAGGGCGCCTGCGTGGTCATCGCCGACCTCAACCTGGACAACGCGCGGGCAGTCGCGGCCGAGCTTGGCGGCGCGGACGTCGCCATCGGCGTGCAGGCAGACGTCACCGACGAAGCCCAGGTCGCCGCCGCCATCAAGGAAGCCGTCCTGGCCTTCGGCGGGCTTGACCTGGTGGTGAACAACGCCGGCCTGTCGATCTCCAAGCCGCTCCTGGAAACCACGGAGAAGGACTGGGACCTGCAGCACAACGTCATGGCCAAGGGCTCGTTCCTGGTCTCGAAGGCCACGGCGAAGGTCATGATCGATCAGGGCATGGGCGGGGACATCGTCTACATTTCCTCGAAGAACTCGGTTTTCGCCGGTCCGAACAACATCGCCTACTCGGCCACCAAGGCAGACCAGGCCCACCAGGTACGCCTGCTGGCCGCCGAACTGGGCGAGTACGGCATCCGCGTCAACGGCATCAACCCCGACGGTGTGGTCCGCGGCTCCGGGATCTTCGCCGGCGGCTGGGGCGCCAAGCGCGCCGCCGTCTACGGAGTCGAGGAGCAGGAACTGGGCAAGTACTACGCCCAGCGCACCCTGCTCAAGCGCGAAGTCCTGCCCGAGCATGTGGCCAACGCGGCCGCCGTGCTCACCAGCAACGAACTCTCGCACACCACGGGCCTGCACATTCCCGTGGACGCGGGCGTCGCGGCCGCCTTCCTGCGATGAGGGGACAGTCCAGTGCGGGCGGCGTTTTCGCCGCCGTCGATATCGGTGCTTCGTCCGGGCGTGTCATGCTCGGCCGGGTCACCGGCGGGCGGGCCGGACTCGAAAAAGCGGTCTCCCTCGAAACAGTGCACCGTTTCCCCAACGGCGTCGTAGAGCTCGACGGCGGACTCCACTGGGATTTCGACGCCCTGTTCGAGGAGGTGCTCACGGGACTTGCGGCGGCCGCGGAAACGGCCGCCGCAAGCGGGGAGCGGATCGCCAGTATCGGCATCGATACGTGGGCCGTCGACTACGGACTCGTGGATCCCGCCGGTGCCCTCCGGGCCCAGCCGTTCAGCTACCGCGACGAGCGCGGGCGCACCGCCGTCGCGGACGTCCACAAGGTGCTGGACCCGGCACGGCTCTATGCGACCACCGGACTGCAGTTCCTGCAGTTCAATACGCTCTACCAGCTCGCCACCGAACCTGAACTGCTCGGCGTCCAGGCGTTGCTCATTCCGGACTTGATCGCGTTCAGGCTCACGGGGCAACGCCGTACCGAGGCCACGAATGCTTCCACCACCGGGCTTTTTGACGCCGTTGCGGGGGAGTGGGCCACAGAATTCTTCAAGGCACTGGGCCTGCACAAGAACCTGTTCCCGGCCATCATCCAGCCAGGCGAGACGATAGGCACGCTGCTACAGGAAGTGGCAGCCCGGACGGGGTTGCCGCAGGAGACTACCGTGGTTGCGGTGGGATCGCACGATACCGCCTCGGCAGTGGCAGCCGTACCCGCGCAGCAGGAGGACTTCGCCTACATTTCCTCCGGCACCTGGTCCCTCGTGGGCGTGGAATTGGACAACCCCGTCCTGGAGGAAACAAGCCGCTTGGCCAACTTCACCAACGAGCGGGGCGTAGACGGCACCATCCGGTACCTGCGCAACGTCGGCGGCCTGTGGTTGCTCAGCGAATGCCAACGCACCTGGGCCGCCGAGGGTCACCGGCAGGATCTGGCCGCGCTCCTCGAGTCCGCGGCGGCACTGCCCACGGGAGGCCCGCAAATCAATGCCGACGATCCGGCGTTCATCGCCCCGGACAATATGCCTGAGCGCATCAGATCCGCGGTTCGCGCCGGTGGTGCCGTCCTCCCGGACCGTCCGGCCGCCGTCGTGCGCTGCATCCTGGACAGCCTCGCGGCCGCTTACGCGAGGACCCTGGCGCGTGCCGAAGAACTGTCCGGCAAGCAGACGTCGGTGGTCCACATCGTGGGCGGCGGATCGCAGAACAGGCTCCTGTGCCAACTCACCGCTGATGCCACCGGCAAGACGGTTGTGGCCGGTCCCGTGGAAGCCACGGCGCTCGGAAACGTCCTGGTCCAGGCCCGGGCGGCCGGAGTGGTTACGGGAGGCCTGTCCGGACTCCGGGCACTCGGGAGGGCAAGTGTCGGCCTTGAAAGCTACGAACCGGGGCTGGTAGATCAGAGTCCCTATGGCCATCGCCCTGTTGCCCCGCAAAGCCCCTCGATAAACTGAAGGGGCGCCGAAGAGACGCGAGGTACGTTGCGCGAAAGGCAAGATCATGACTGATAGCAGCGGCGTCGAAGAACCCACTGAAGACGACAAAGCCGAAGCTCCCGAGGAACCGGAACTTCGGGGCCGGTACGTCGAGGGCGACTACGGCAAGACGGGAATGGAGCCCGGGCGGCACTCCGAAGACGAAGAAGGCCAATACAGCGAAGGCGACTACGGATCAGCAGGTAGTCAAGGCGGCTTGCCCGAACCGTTGGGTAAGAAGGCCAAGGAATCCGGGCGCTACGCAGAAGCCGACCTCGGCAACGCGGGAGCCGTTCCGGGGCGAACAGCCGAGTCGGAAATCGGACAGTACGCCGAAGGGGACTACGGCACGGACGGGGCAGTGGGACCGCTGCGTGAGGCAGCAAGTCCACCGGCGCCAGCGGATGACGACGGCGACGAATGACCGGGTCGATCACTTCGGCCGGACCGGGCCCCCTTCGGCCTTGGCCAGGATGAAGCTCAGATCCTCGGGAGAGAGGCTGACTTGGCTGTGCCGGTCGGCATCCGGAGTGATGCCGGTTTCCTTATGGATTATTTCCGCGATGGTTCGCGGCAAGACAACGCATCCGGGATTGTCGGTTAGCCAATGCTGCGTTTCGGGGCTGAGCATGTCCCAGTGGTCCCTGATGTTCATGTCCATGGATGGCGCCTAACTGAGTGGGTGCAGGGATAAATGGTGGGTGCAGAGAAGAATGCCGGCCGAGGCCGGTGCCGGAAACGTGATTAGGATACGCCGCGGCATAGGGGAAAGACAGGCCCAGACATGGCAACTCAAAGCGACGGCGTAGGCTTCCGTTCCAAACGGGGCCCGATACTCATAGCCCTGATGCTCTCGAGCGGCCTTGTCGCGATCGATGCAACCATCGTGGCGACCGCTGTGCCTTCGATCGTTCATGAAATCGGCGGGTTCGCCTCGTTCCCGTGGCTCTTCTCCGCGTACCTGCTCGCACAGGCCGTCTCGGTCCCGGTCTACGCGAAACTCTCCGACATGGCGGGCCGGAAGCCAATCATTCTCACTGGCATCGGACTCTTCCTGCTTGGATCCATCCTTTGCGGGCTAGCGTGGAGCATGCCCGCGCTCATCGCCTTCCGCGTGGTGCAGGGCCTGGGTGCAGGGGCGGTCCTGCCCGTGGCCATTACCATCGCCGGCGATATCTACACCCTGGCCGAGCGCGCGAAGGTGCAAGGCTACCTCGCCAGCGTGTGGGCAACCTCGTCGGTTGTCGGCCCAACCCTGGGCGGGGTGTTCTCTTCGCTTGGAGCGTGGCGCGGGATCTTCCTGGTCAACATTCCGCTGTGCCTCGTGGCTGCCTGGATGTTGGTCCAAAGATTCCACGAGAACATCGAACGGGTAAAACACCGCGTCGACTATCTTGGAGCCGCCCTTCTCACGTTCACGTTGACCTTGACCATCCTCGGCGCCCTCGAAGGTGGCCAGGCCTGGGCCTGGGACTCTCCAATCAGCATCGCAGTGTTCGCCATTGGTGCCGTCTTGCTTGTTGCGTTCATCCTGGTGGAGCGACGAGCAGCTGAACCCGTCCTTCCGCCGTGGGTCGTTTCGAGGCGCCTCCTCGCCACGACCGCACTGATTTCCTTCGGTGCCGGAGCGGTCGTGCTTGGCCTCACGTCGTACGTTCCCACGTTCCTTCAGGGCGCGCTTTCAGTCTCGCCCATCACGGCGGGGCTCTCCTTGGCAGCCCTGACAATCGGCTGGCCGATCAGCGCCTCGCAGTCGGGCCGCTTCTACCTGCGGATCGGCTTCAGGACCACATCGTTGATCGGGATCTCGGTCACCGTCATCGGTTCGGCGGCCCTCGCGATCACCGCCTACACACCGAACCTCGTCTTCGTTGCGGGCAGCTGCTTTGTGGCGGGGCTCGGTCTCGGCCTCCTTGCAACCCCGAGCCTGATCGCAGCGCAGTCCAGTGTCGAATGGCACGAGCGCGGTGTGGTGACGGGCACCAACCTCTTCGCGCGGTCCATCGGCAGTTCGCTTGGTGTGGCAGTTTTCGGAGCAGTCGCCAACGCAATCTACGCCGACCGCCCGGATGGCGGAAAGAGTTCGCAGGCGATTGTGTTCGCCTCGGCAGCGGTTTTTCTCGCCGTGCTTGTCAGCGCCGCACTGACCGTCGTCGCCGTCCTCGCAATGCCCCCCACGCCCGTGGAGGCGACTGTTCCACAGGGCAAGGAGCCGGCCCCGCGGCTCCAGAAAGTACGCCGACCAAACGGGCCGGACGACGGTCCTTAGGCTTGCGCCCCCGGCTAGTAACCCGTCGCTTCCGAAGGCGGGTTGGCTTCGCGGCCACCCTTACGGACAACGCGGACTTTCGTGGTCTGCGGCTCTGACTGTTCGGGGAGTTGGATGCGTACTTCGAGGACGCCATCCTCGTACGTTGCGATGATGCCGTCCTGGCTCACGCCGCGGGGCAGCTGGATGCTGCGGGACCGTTCGCCGTAGCGGACTTCGGTGCGGTAACCCTTTTTGTCCACGTGTTCGGCATCCTCTTCGCGTCGCGCCTGGATATGCAGGGTGTCGTCGGCAACGCTGATGTCGACGTCGCTCTCGGGGTCGACTCCCGGCAGGTCCACCCTGACGACGAGCGTGTCCCCCTCTTGGTATTGCTCGATGCGGAGCGAAGAGTCGGATTCGCCTTGAAGGAAGCGTCGGAGCGGCTCCGGGACGTCGAGTCCACCGAGTCCGCCGCGACCGCCGCGTCCGAATAGGTTGTCCATGGTGACCTCCTGGTAGGTACCGGCTGCGGGTCAAGACAGAAGTGCCGGGATGAAAAGAAAGCTACGCCAAGCAACGTCCCGTGGGTAGCCCCCTCGGGACGATTGCGCGTGTCAGCTTTGGTGGAAGTCGGGAGCCTTGGGTGCGTCGAGGATCCCGGCGATCTTCTCCTCCAACGCTGCGATGGTCGCTTCGGGCAGGACAATCAGGCCATCCAGTTCGCGCCGGGCGCGCTTGTAGGCTGTCTGGCGCTCTGCCGGCGTCGCTGCACTGTCCGAAGCGATCCTGAGCAGCTTCCTGGCGGTCGCCAGCCGCTGGCGCTCGGGCTCAGTGAAATTGCTGTCCTTGATGCGTTTGGCTTCCCGCTCCGCCACGTCGAATGCCAGTTCGTAGCTGCGGACGGCCGTTCGATATTCGGCTAGCCGGGCCGCCGTCGTGATTTCTTCCGGCGTCGCCGGGCGCAGGCCGTCAGCCTCCCGTTTGGCCCGAAGAAACGCCACGGTGAGCGGCTCGCGGACATCCGACATGACTGGAAAGTCTATGAGTTTGCCGACGTCAAGTTCGTAGTCAAGCCACCGCCGGTTCACTGCGTCGTGTGCCTGTTGCAGCCGCACCACCTCGGCCTGGCTGGCGTGCTCCGCTTCTGCCGCGCGGTTCTTGAGCTGATAGAGCTCCACCCGACGGCGGTGCCGCCTTTCGCTGGCCCTGGACCACGACCGCGCCCAACCGCCGGCCATTCCGCTCAGGGGGAAGACCAGCCACCAGTAGTGGCTGACAAATTCGAGGAAGGGATTCACCGCTTCATCGTCCCACCGGCCTCCATGTGTCTCAAGGGTCTCGTGACTACATGCAGGCCTAGCCGATGCGGCCCTTTGTGGTCCAGCTTGCCACGCTATTGCCGACAGGGCCCCTTGGAGCGGTCCGCGAACTCACGGCTTCCCATCGACAGGCACCCTGCCCAGGAATAGCCTTAAGCCGTCCCATTGACCGACAAGGATGACGGAGAGGTATCCGAACATGGGAGCTACAGAAAACGCTGAATTGGTCCGGCGGGGATACGAGGCCTTTAACGCAGGTGATCTGGCGACACTCAGCGAGTTGTTCGCGGAAGACGCAGTCTGGCACGTAGCAGGAAGCGGCGTGCTGTCCGGGACGAAGCAAGGACGCGACGCGATCCTGGCGTATTTCGGCGAGTTGGGAGCGCGTTCCCAAGGTACGTTCCAGGCGACGGTCCAGGACATCGTCGGCGGAGAAAACCACACCATCGGGCTCCAGCAAAGCCACGCCGAAAGCGACGGAAAGACCCTGGACATTGCAACCGCCATCTCCTTCGTTCTCCGCGACGGAAAGGTTATAGAGGGCCGGGAGTTCTTCGAGGACACAGCCAAGGCAGACGAATTCTGGACCTAAATCCCGGAGGCGAATCCCGCACCTGAAAACTCATTGACATCCCGGTTTGCGGGGTCTATTGATTGGCATGTCCACACCCGTCAACACCAGCAGGGAGCAGATATGGAGCTGTATGGAGTCGTGCACTTCTTCCCGGGAGGTACGAAGGACCAATATGAGGCGTCAATAGCCGCCGTTCACCCAGGAGAAGGGCTCTTGCCCGAGGGCCAGACTTTCCACGCCGCAGGCCCATCGGCCGGCGGTTGGACGATCATGGCCGTCCACGAGTCGAAAGAAAGTTGGGAGAAGTTCCGCGACGGCATTCTCGTGCCCCGCATGCAGGCAGGCATCGAGGGTGGATTCGAATCACCCCCGGAAGAGACCGTCGTCGATCTCTACAAGGTGATGCCCTAACTATTCGAAAAGGCCGCCCCCAGGTCTCGCGGGCGGCCTTCGGTTATCAGCGGGGGAAGTGGAAAGGAACAGTTTTGGCCGCCGTAGTGAACTACTTCGAAGTCGGTTCCCCCGATCCCGACGGCTCGCGGGCCTTCTACGGTTCGCTCTTCGACTGGACTTTCGGTGAGTCCTCGCCTGCCAGCTACCAGATGGTGAATGGCGAAAAGGGCGGGCTTTGGGACACCTCCTCGCTCGAGGGAACGTCGTGGGCGATCTTCTACGTCCAAGTCGACGACGTTAAAGCCGCGATCGCCAGGGCCGAGTCTCTCGGTGGAAGCGTAGCTATCCCGTTCGTCGACAACGGCGCCATCGAGTTCGCGCACCTCCTGGACCCGCACGGCAACCGTTTCGGTGTGTGGCGTCCGAAACAGCCGCGTTGAAGCGACGGGACAGTGCGGACACTTGCGACGCTCAATGAAAAGGACGAAGTGCGTTGACACTCGATACATTGCCCGTGATCGATCTCTCCCGACTGAATGCAGGCCCGGAGGAGGCAGGCCGGTTCCGTGACGAACTGCGTGAGGCGATGCACGAAGTTGGCTTCCTCTATTTGGCGGGCCACGGTATTCCGCAGGAGTTGACCGACGCCATTCTCGATGTGTCGCGCCGCTTTTTCGAGCTCCCGGAAGAGGAAAAGCTCGCCATCGAAAATGTGCACAGCCCCCAGTTCCGCGGCTACACCCGCGTTGGCGGCGAGCTCACCGACGGCGGAATCGACTGGCGCGAGCAGATCGACATCGGCGTCGACCGGGACGCTGTTGAACCGGGCCCGGGTGTCGCCGAATATTGGCGCCTGGAGGGGCCCAACCTGTGGCCGGATGCGTTGCCGGAAATGCGGGAGATTGTCTCGGAGTGGATGGAACGGCTGAGCACCATCTCGCTGGCGCTGCTGCGGGCCTTGGCAGTTTCGCTCGGGGCACCTGAGGACACCTTTGATGCGGCATTCGCCGCACGGGCTTTCCCGGTCCTCAAAATTGTGCGTTATCCGGGGGAATCGAACCCGGAACCCAAACAGGGCGTGGGGTCCCACCGCGACGGGGGAGTACTCACGCTCCTCCTGGTTGAGCCAGGGAAAGGCGGTCTCCAGGTCGAGTACCAAGGGAAGTGGATCGACGCGCCCCAAGTGCCGGGGACTTTCGTGGTCAATATCGGTGAAATGCTCGAACTGGCCACCAACGGCTACCTCAAAGCGACCCTGCACCGCGTCATTTCACCGCTTCGTGGCACGGACCGGATTTCCCTTCCCTTCTTCTACAACCCTGCACTTGACGCGACCATGCCGAAGCTTGCCGTGAGCCCGGAGTTCCAGGCAAAAGCACGTGGCTTGTCGGTTGACCCGACGAACAGTCCGATTCTGGAAACCTACGGTGACAACGCTCTCCGGTACAGGCTTCGGGCCCACCCGAACGTCGTCGCAGAGCACCACGCCGACCTGCTGTGAGGTTGACTGCACGGTGCCGGATAATGGGGCCATGGATTTCGAATTGCTCACCATCCAGGACTGTCCGCACGGTTCGGCCGCCTTGGAACTGTTCTCCAGGGCCGTGGAATTGGAAGGGCAGGACCCGGTCCTGATTGCTGCGCGGGAGATCGTGAGCGACGAAGAGGCCGAAGCCTCCGGATTCCACGGATCCCCGACGTTCCTGGTGGACGGGAAGGATCTCTTCCCGTCCACCGCGGAACCAGCCATGACGTGTCGGGTCTACCGCACAGCCGGGGGCCTCTCGGGCCTGCCCAGCCTGGAATCGCTTCGACAAGCGATCCAGGCCAGGCTGGCTGCTTAGGATCAGCCCGGGACGTGCGCCGCTGAAACCACAGGGTGGTCCCGGCCCAGGTTTCCCAGCACCGATGCTCCTTGCGGGGATCCGAGTTCCTCGAAGAACTCGACGTTGGCCCGGACATAGTCCGCCCACTCATCCGGAACGTCGTCCGAATAGTAGATCGCCTCGACCGGGCAGACCGGATCGCAGGCGCCGCAGTCCACGCATTCGGACGGGTGGATGTAGAGCGAGCGTTCGCCTTCGTAGATGCAGTCCACGGGGCATTCGTCGATGCAGGCTTTGTCCTTGACGTCGACGCATGGCTGCGCGATCACGTAAGTCATGACGCGCTACACACCGGTGTAAACGGTCTTGCCCCACGTGAAGAAGTCCAGTGCGGACTTGCCCTGCTCGCGGAAGGTGTTGGTGGAGGAGTCCTTCACGCCACCGAACGGGACATTCAGGTCCAGGCCGGCCGTGGGCCGGTTGACCTTGATCACGCCGGCCTGCGCCCGCGCGGCGAAGTCCGTGGACAGGGCCAGGGAGTCGGTGCATATGCCTGCAGTGAGTCCATAGCGGGAGTCGTTGATCGCGGCCAGCCCGGCCTCGTAGTCCGGGACCTCCAGGACTGCGACGACCGGACCGAAGATTTCCTCCGTCACAGCGGCGTCGTCAAACGGAATATCGGTGAGGACAGCGGCCGGGAAGAGCAGCGCGCCGGAAGGGTCGCCGTCGTACTCTCCGTGGAGGAGGGTGGCGCCGCGTTCGACGGCGGTGCGGACGGCGGCCTGGTCCTGCTCGAACTGCTGGCTGCTCACCACCGCGCCCATCTTGGCGCCGTCGAGCCCGTCACCGGCGGTGTAGTTGGCGGCCTCGGCAACAAGGGCATCGAGGAACGCGTCGCGGACACCCGGGGTGACATAGACGCGGGAGGTTGCCGTGCACGCCTGGCCCGTGAGTCCGAACGCGCCGGCTGCGACGACCGCGGCGGCCTTTTGCGGATCGGCGTCGTCGAGCACCAGCACGCCGTTCTTGCCGCCCATTTCAAGCTGGACGCGGGCCCGGCGGCCATTCAGGATTTCCTGGAGTCCAAGCCCCACCTTGGTGGATCCGGTGAAGGACAACCCGGCGATACGGGGATCGCGTGCCAAAGCGTCTCCGACCACGCGGCCCTTGCCGTGGACCACGTTGAAGACTCCGGCGGGCACTCCGGCATCGTTCAGGGCGCGGGCGAGGTGCGTCGCTGAGAGCGGGGTAAGTTCGGCGGGCTTGATGACCACGGCGTTGCCGCTGATGAGTGCGGGGGCTGCCTTCCATGCCGGGATGGCGATGGGGAAGTTCCACGGGGTGATGAGCCCGACGACGCCGAGCGGCTCGCGCCGTGTGGTGATGGTGGTGTCCGGGAGGCCACTGGGAAGTACTTCGCCGGTGGCGGCCCAGCCGAGGGAACCGAAGAAGCGCAGCACGTCCGAGGCGCGCTTGACCTCTCCCTTGGCTTCGGCGAGGGTCTTGCCTTCCTCACGGACGAGGTCCTCGGCGATCGCGCTTTGGCGTTCTGCCAACAGGTTGCCGGCCGTCATGAGGATGGCGCCACGGGCGGGAGCGGGAAGGGCTGCCCACGCCGGTTGCGCGGCGGCAGCGGCTGTGATCGCCGCGTCGACGTCGTCGGCGGTGCCTCGCGGGGAGAGGGCAGCGAGTTCGTCCGGGCGGGCCGGGTTGGTTCGCTGGATGTCGGGCTCTCCGGTCCATTCGCCGTTGATCAGGTGCTGCGCTGCGGCAACATCCTTGTGGGTGGACGTTGCAGATTCGGTGGCGGTGGAAGTCATGGTAATCCTTTGGCTTGTGCGGTTGGGATGGGCGACTGCTGGTCGGGAGGAGACCGGGCCTAGAGGCTGCGGATCAGGCCGCCGTCGCAGCGAAGCGCGACGCCGGTGATGTAGGAAGCCGGGGCACTGCAGAGGAAGGCGCCGGCCGCGCCGAACTCCTCCGGTTCGCCGTAACGCCGGGCAGGGATGGTCTTGCGCGATTCGAGTTGGATTTCCTCCGGTGTGGTGCCGCGGCGTTTGGCCGCCGCCCGGTCCAGTTCGGCGACGCGCTCGGTGGCGATGCGGCCAGGCAAGAGCATGTTGACCGTGACGGCGTCGAGGGCCACTTCCGCCGCAAGGGTCTTGAGGTAGCCCGCCAAGGCAGCGCGGCCCGTGTTGGAGACGGCGAGGTTGGGCAGGGGCGCCACGACTCCGCTGGATCCAATGGCCAGGATCCGTCCCCAGCGCCGCTCCCGCATTCCCGGCAGGATGTGAGAGACAAGGGCGTGGTGCGGTTTCACCAGCAACTCGAAGGCCGCAGCGATGTCGTCGGAGCCAAGGCTCGCGGCAGCGCCGGGCTTGGGGCCGGGGCCGTTGAGGACGAGGATCTCGATGGGACCGAGCAGCTCCACGGCGCGTTCGACGGCGGCCGTCACCCCGTCCAGGGTGCTCAGGTCCGCCTCGACGGCCACGGCGCTGTGGCCGTCGGCCTGCAGCTCCGCCGCGATTTTCTCGGCCAGTTCGCCACGTCGGCCCGTGATGGCCACCCGGACGCCCTCGGCGGCGAGGCCGCGCGCGACGGCCAGTCCCAGCCCTCCTGTGGAGGCGGCGACGAATGCGGTCTTTCCGCTGATTCCGAAATCCATTAGATCCCTCCTGCCGTGTGGGCTGCGGGGGTGAGCGAGAGATTCAATGCCTGGGCGGCTTCAGCCAGATGCGTCAGCATTCCGTTCCTGAGGACCTCCGGGAAGGGAGCCGCGGGCGGGCGGACACCGGAGTCCTTGATGAAGCCCCGCTCGCGGAAGCACTCCTTCCGGACCGCCAAGGCGATCCGGGCCTGCTGCTCGAAGTTGATGAGCGGCAGGTAGGGGAGCAGCGCGTCCCGGGCGGCGTCGTAGCCGCCCGACTGCCAAGCGCGGACGCAGGCAACGAGGGCTTCAGGGTAGGAGAATCCGGTCATGGCGCCAGCTGCGCCGGCCACCAGCTCGTCCAACAGCCCTTGACCGCCCAGCCCGCCGAACACGGAGACGTCGACGGCGGACGCCAGTTGGGCGATGGCCACGCTGGTGGGTGGGGCCTCGGCTTTTACCGCGACGATGAACTTGCAGGCCTGGACCACGTAAATAAGGTCTTCCGTGCTGATGCTGACACCGCTGGCCACGGGGTAGTCCTGCAGGACAACTTTGGCCCCGGTGGATTGGTGGATGGCGTTCAGGTGCGCGATGACCACCTCCGGCCGGGCCGAATTGGCCTGCACCATGACGGCTGCGAGCCGGTCTCCCGCGACGGCCTGGGCAGCACGGATTTCTTCGACGGCGGTGCCCGTGAAGAGCGAGGTCACACCCACCACGAGCGGCGACCGGGTCTCTTCGACCACCACTTCCAGCGCCAGGCTGCGCTCCGCTGCGGTCAGGGCCGCGGCTTCGCCGAAGACACCCAGGACAGTCAGGCCCGTGGCGCCGATGGTTTCATAGTGCTCCACCAGCCGGGCCAGGCTGTCCGTGTCCAGATCGAGGGTGCTGCCGTGGAATGGCGTGGCGACGACGCCCCACACTCCGGGTGTCAGTGATTCCCGCATTGGATTGTCCTTCCGTTCCTGCTGAAGTTCGGTGTCTTGCATCTGTTCGTCCTGCATTCAGCGGCCCGGCCACACCGGCGGACGCTTTTCCTGGAAAGCCCGCACGCCTTCGGCGGAGTCTTCGCTGTCCAGTGCGGCCATGAGGGCCGGCAGCCGGAGGCCGCGGGCTTCCGTGGCGCTCAAGTGGCTGGTCCGGCTGACCATTTGCTTGACGGCCCGGACGGAACTGGGGGCGCAGGCGAGGACCTGGTCCACCCAGCGCTGCACCGCGGCGTCGAGCTCCTCCGCGGGAACCACTTCGTTGACAAGGCCCATCGACTGCATCTCGGCAGCCTCGGCCTTGCGG
The DNA here is from genome assembly GCF_002009585.1 of Arthrobacter sp. SRS-W-1-2016. Lineage (NCBI taxonomy): Bacteria > Bacillati > Actinomycetota > Actinomycetes > Micrococcales > Micrococcaceae > Arthrobacter > Arthrobacter sp. SRS-W-1-2016. The sequence continues at coordinate 27,846 of NZ_MTPV01000061.1, forward strand.
CCCGTGAGGAGCATGCCCATCGCTTGCGTGTAGGGGACGCGGCGCACCAGCTGGTGGATGCCGCCGTCGAGCGCCAAGCGCCCGACGCGCGGTTCGGTGAGGCCGAAGCGGGCCGTGTCAGCGGCGACCACGATGTCGGCACCGAGCACGATCTCCATGCCACCGCCCAGCGCGTAGCCGTTCACCCGGGCGATCACCGGAATGTCCAGGCTGGTGCGCAGGCTCAGTCCGCCGAAACCGTTGGGATCAAGTTCCGCCCAGTACTGCAAGCCGGTCTTGTCCACGGCCGAGGCGGACATGTCCGCCCCGACGCAGAACGCCCGCGTCCCGGCGCCGGTGATGACGACGGCGCGCAGGTCGGGATCGGCTTCGATCCGGGTCCAGATCTCGTTGAGCCGGGCCTGTGCAGTCCCGTCGACGGCGTTGAGCACGTGCTGGCGGTCGATGACCACCGTGGCGACGTGGTTCTCGATGGTCAGCGTGACCTGGTCAACGATCTTCTTCTCTTCCATCGACACACTCACCGGAGGACTCCCAACTTCTGCAGGCGTTCGATGGTTTCAGCGTCGAAGCCGTTCTCCAGGAGGACTTCCACATTGTGCTCTCCGAGCCGCGGCGCCACGCGCCGGACGGAAGGCGGCGTGGCAGACAGGCGAATCGGGGCGTTGAGCATCCTCACGGTGCCCACGCCCGGGTGTTCGGCCTCGACGATCATGCCGTTGGCCTCGGTCTGGGCATCGGCCAGGGCTTGCTCCAGGGTGTGCACGGGCGCGTTGAGCAGGCCTTGGCTTTCGAGCTGGTTGGTCCAGTACTCCGTGGTGTTCGTGGCGATCCGCTCCCGGAAGATCGCCTGCAGGGCCGGCTTGTGCTTGAACTGCTGCTCCAGGTTGGCGAACTCCGGCCGCTCGGTAAGGTCTTCGTCCAGGCCCAGCGCTTCGGAAATCCGGGCCAGCGGATCGGGGGTGAAACCGCCCACCATGCAGACGGCGCCGTCGGTGGTTTCAAAGACGCCGCTCAGCGGCATGGCGCCCCAGTTGACTTCGTAGCCGCGGTTGAGCTGCATGCAAGCCTCCTGCATCTGCAGGTGGAGCATGGAGTCGTACATTGTCACCTCGACCTTTTGCCCGACGCCGGAGGCCTCCCGGGTGCGCAGTGCCAGCAGGATGCCCTGCATGAGGTGCATGCCCGTGATGTAGTCGCACAGCGTGGTGGGGTAGATGGCCGGCTTCACGTCGTCCGACTCGCGCCGCCACATCACGCCTGAGTACGCCTGTGCGATCGCATCCTGGCCGCCCTTGTGGGAGTACGGTCCAACCGGGCCGAAACCCGTGCCGGAGGCCCAGATGATTCCCGGATTCTCTGCCTTGAGTTCCTCGTAGCCGAAGCCCATCCGTTCCATCACGCCGGAACGGAAGTTGCTGACCACGACGTCGGCGTCGGCCATGACCCGGCGGAGGACGGCCTTGCCCTCGTCGGTGCGGGTGTCCACGGAAACGCTGCGCTTGTTCCGGTTGATGGACAGGAAGATGGGGTTGTCCTGGCCGTCCTTGTCCGGGAACGAGTTGCGCGAGATGTCGCCGGCGCCCGGACGTTCCACCTTGATGATGTCCGCGCCGTAGTCGCCCAGGAGCTGGGTGCACGACGGTCCCATGAATACCTGGGTGAAGTCGACAATCTTGATGCCGTCGAGCGGGAGAGGGATGCCGTTGGAATTGGCAGCAGCGGCGACGGCCGCCGTCGTGGTTTCCTCGAACCCCTCGAGAAGGGTGTCGGTGCTCATGCCCCCACCACCGCTTCGCTGTCGACGGTGGCGTTCGACGACGGGACGTCGCCCGGGTCTGCACCATGCCGGCGCATGCCCTGCTGGACATCCAGCGCGGAGACGTCGCGGACAAGGGTGCCGTTCTGGACCGCCAGAGCGGCGGCGACGCCGACTGCTTGGCCCATGGCCATGCAGGGCGGGATCTCGCGGGACATCTTCTGCGCTTCCGGGGTGGCCGAGTAGTGGCGGCCGGCCACGAGGAGCTGGTCCACTTCCTTGGGAAGCAGGGAGCGGTAGGGGTAGTAGTAGTCGCGGCCGCGGGCCACGGTGTCCGCGAAGTGGCGGCGCGAGGTGACATCGTCCTTCGTCATGACGTATTCGCCCTCCAGCAGGCGGGTTTGCCGGACGCCCATCTGGGAGGCGACGTCGAGCATGAAGCAGTTCTCGAAGCCCGGCAGGTGGGCGCGGACGTACTCCACGGCCTCGCTGATCCGGTCGCGTGCGGCAAACTCGGCGGCGGTCATGTCCGCCGGGTCCACGCCGTCGTACCCGGTCATGTGGGGAGCGTTGCACCAGACGACTCCGTCGATCGGTGTCTTGAGCCACCACAGTTCCCAAGCGCCGCCAAGGAGCCGCTTGATGGTGCGGTTGATGGCGCGGGCTTCCTTCGGGTTGGCCTGCTCGAAGGCTTCGGCGGCGGCGGTGTCTACGTTGCCGAGGCGGAAGACGAGGGTGGTGAGGTAGCTGTCCTTGATGTGGCTGGCGCCGGCACGGGAGGCGACGTCGATGTCTCCGGTCGTGTCGATCACGATGTCCGCCATGAAGGCCTGCGGGCCGGACTTGGTCTCGCAAATGACGCCCTTCATGACGCCGTTGTCCACGATCGGGCGGGAGAACCACGAGTGCAGGCGGAGGTTGACTCCGGCTTCGCGGACGAGGTCGTTGGAGACCCGCTTCCAGCCGTCGGGGTCGAAAGCTGCGGCGTAGCAGATCGGCTTAGGGTTGGTGTGGGAATGGAAGTCGAAGGTGCCGTAGCGGCCCCACTTGTTCCAGAGCTCTTCGGAGGTCTTGCGGTCATCGGCAGGCGGAACGACGGCCAGGCCGAGCTTCTGCAGACGCTCCACGTACTCCGAAACGATGCCCGTGACCGTGATTTCCTGGCCGTTGATCATGTCGTCGAGCACCAGGACCATGCCTCCGGAGGCAAGTCCGCCGAGCGAGGAGTAGCGCTCGAGGAGGGTGACGGATGCCCCGGACCGTGCTGCAGTGACGGCGGCGGCCACGCCGGCGGGCCCACCGCCGACCACGAGGACATCGGAGCGGGAGTTGACGGGCGCGGTGAGATCCGCCGTCGTTGTACTGAGTTCCAGTGACGATGTGGTGGCAAAGGAGTTCATGGTGGAGGATCCTTACTTCCCGGCGGGCATGCCGTTGGCACGGTTGCCGGGGTATAGACGAGGTGCTCAGGAGGAGCCCGCAGCGATGCAATGCGGCGGGCCAGGCCTGGCGAAGGGCATGCCGAGTAGAGGTCCCGGGGGACCTGGACACGGAAATGGAGATGTTTGCGAACGGACGTCCAAGGGTCCGTGCGTGTATGGGAGCGGGCGGCGGCTAGCGCCGGCTGATCACCACACGTGAGGGGCGTTGACCCAGATTGCTACGCATACCTCTTCGTAGCTGTTTTTGTACCAGTGAGGCGTATCCGAGGAGAAAGTGATCGAATCGCCCGCCTCAAGCGTGTAGCACTCACCGTCGAGGAAGATGTCTTTCCTTCCCGAGAGGATGATGCCGAATTCCTCGCCGCTGTGGCGGAAAGGAGTGGCGCTGGTGTCGTGGCCTGGCGGACTCACGATCCATTGGGCCTCCAGCGCACCGTTGAGGTCCGGGGTCAGGAGCTCATAGACTGCCTCTCCCACGGACTTCTTGGTGACGCCTTTGAGGTTTCGCCGCTCCGCCTTGCGGACAACCGGCGACCTGGTTTCTTCCTGGCCGAGGAAAAACTTCCCCACCGGAATGTCCAGGCCGTGAGCCAGCTGTGCCAGGGTGGTGAATGACGGATTGGCCAGCCCGCGTTCGATCTGGCTGACGATCGCCGGGCTGAGACCGGTGATTTCCGAGAGTTTGGACAGGGTCATCCCCTTGTCCTTGCGCATCGTGCGGACCTTGTTGCCGACAGTTGCCAGAAGCGCGCTCGTGCCGGCGGGTGAGGATGCCGTGATGATCTCGTTGGTCATGGTCCAGCTTTCTCTCGGTGAGCTGACTCACACAACTATAGTGAAAAATTTTAGCGAATCAATGGTTTGCTGAAACTTTTCTCTCTCTCGCCCCGCTCACCAGCCCCCTCGCGTGCGGGACTCTCCAGTGTTGGCGGCATAGCGCGGGCTATTTATCTAAAAGCATTGACCTGGTGAATATCTTCAATATAGTTAAGTGAGTCGCATCACGTTGGGAAGTTTGCAACACGATCACAGACGCGGGCATTCAGCCTTCTGGCGGAAGGCCCAACCCAGCCCCACGTCCACCCTCGTGTTTCCCTGCCTGATCCTGCGACACCCAAGCAAGCCATCCACGCTCCCTTTCCGGACTGGATGTCCCCGTTTGCTTCAAAGCGCTACGAAGAGGCACGCGTAGCTATCTGGGCTAACTCGCTTCCCATGAGGTGAGTCGGTTCGGCCCTGCTGAACCAAGCCAAAATGATAGTTTCGATCACCGTCCATACCCCCTGGATGTCAACGGTGATCCGTACCCTCACGCACCCGAAGGTGCGGAGGAAGGAAAGAATCATGACTGACACTGTCGTCAAGAATGGCCCGGAGAGCGCCCGGAAGTCCCGGCTCTCTCCGGAAATCCGCCGTGGGCTGCTGGGCCTCGGTCTCGGGAACACCCTTGAGTGGTACGACTGGATGGTCTTCGGACTCCTGTCGGCCTTCATCGGGCCAAAGTTCTTCCCCTCGCAGGACCCCACCGCCGCGACGCTCAACGCCTTGGCGGTCTTCGCCGTCGGCTTCGCGTTCCGTCCGCTGGGCGGCGTCCTGCTCGGTACTTTCGCCGACAGAATCGGGCGTCGAAAAGTGATGCTCTGGTCCATCATGATGATGGCCATCACCACGCTCGTCATCGCCCTCTGCCCGACGTACCAGCAGATCGGCGGCGCTGCCGGCATGATCCTCCTGGTCTGCCGCATCGTCCAGGGCATCTCCACCGGTGTTGAAGCTCCTCTTTCCACCGCACACGCCGTGGAACTGGTTCCGGTGGGTCGCGAAGGGTTCGTCGCAGGCATCATCTCCTTCTTCGTCAACTCGGGCATCTTGCTCGCTTCACTGGTCAGCTACCTGTGCAGCCTGATGCTCAGCGGCGCTGTCATGGCCGACTGGGGATGGCGTGTTCCCTTCATCGTGGGCGCAATCTTCGGATTCATCGTGGTCTACCTTCGCCGGACCCTTCCGGAAACCATGCGGCCGGAGGAGCTTGCGGAAAACTCCTCGAAAGCCGTGTGGGGCGGAGTGCGCAAGCATTGGCTGAGCGTACTGGCCATCACGTTCGTCGTTGGAGCGGCGCAGGCCTACAACTACGCCTGGAATACGGGACTACCCACCGCGGCCCGCAGCAGCTTCAAGGAAGACGCGACCGCCGTCTTCGCCCTTACCACCATCCTCGGAGCGGTGCTGGTTGTCGGTAGCCTGGTTGTCGGCAAGCTTGCCGACGGCAAGTCGATTTCCAAGTGGTTCCTCATCACCCGCGCCTTGTCCATTCCTTCGGTCTTCCTGATGCTGATGTACGTCCGTCCGGGCATCGGTGGATTCGCCGCGGTCCTCCTGGGCGGCTCGGTTGTCCTGGTCCTGAACATGACCCTGTACAACGTCGTCACCAGTTCCCTGATGCCCAAATCCTGCCGTGGCGCCGGAACTTCCCTCGGTTACGGAATTGGCGTGGCAATCTTCGGTGGCACGGCCTCGTACCTCCTGGTCTGGCTCCAGTCCATGAATGCAGCGTGGATCTTCCCGGTTTACGTCGCAGTACTCTCCGTGCTGAGCATCGTGTTCTACGTCCTGGCGCGTCGGAAGAGCGGCATCTTCATTGGGAGCTAGCAATCTGATCTCGTTTGAACTCAGCCAGCCGGACGTGGAGCTCTACACCGCGGCCCGTGAACTGCTTCTCACGGCTCATCACAGCGAGAACCATCGCGTCGCCGCCGCCATGCGGGGTGCGTCAGGGGCGATCTACCTCGGCCTTCACCTTGGCTCCAAACGAATCAATGTGTGTGCCGAATCCAGCGCCCTCGCCAACGCCAGGATGGCGCAGGAAACCTCCATCGAGTCATCCGTTGCGGTCAGCATGGACGAACACGGCGAGCCCCAGGTCACCAATCCTTGTGGGGTGTGCCGGGAACTGCTTCGGAACTACGGGCCCGAGGCAACTGTCCTAGTCGATGCCGGGGGAGAGGTGGGGACCGTCAGCCTCGAGGAACTCCTGCCGTATCCCTGGATGCGCGCCACCGAAACCGAGTGGACCACCCGGCCGCCAAGCGCCGGGAAGCCTTACTAAATGCGATGGAAAAGGCCGGGACATGAGTCCCGGCCTTTTCTGCCGTCCTGAGCTATTGGCCGGCTTCTATTGTTACTCGACCGGGTTCAGCCATCGCACGGACGCTAGCGCTTTGTGGCTGCGCCTGCGAACGATAAAGGTCCGGCCGAGCCAATGCCGGCCCCGTGGCGGCCCCGCTTCGGACAAAGCCGGCGGGGAGGTTTCCGGTGCTGCTACGGATGCCGCCGGCTGGGCCGGGCACAGGTCTGTGATCAGTCCCATTCCGGCACATGCCCGCACCTCGCGGATTCCCGCCACCGCAGCTCGCTTGGTCTCAAAATCCTTCGAGACGGCCATGACGGTCCCGTCCGCTGCCTTCAACCGGAACCGGTACCGTTCCCGGGCATCGACAAACAGTTCAAATTTTCCTGCCATTTGCTGACCTCCCCCAATAGAGACACGTGGTCCTTATTGGACCATACCCGGCAGGCACTGAAAATGCAAAGCACCCTTAGTGTTTTGGGGTGAGATGCCGTGGAGATGCCGGATCCTCGGCACGTGGTTGCCGGATGAAGTGCCGACGTGTAGCTTTGGCGATGCAAAGTAACCTTAGTAATACCCGCCACCGCCGGGTCCGCGGTTCAGCAGGAGGTATAGCAGTGGGTATCGGATCATCCATCTTCCTTATCGCGATAGGCGCCATTCTGGCCTTCGCCATCCCCGGAGATGTCGTGTCATTCATCGACCTCCATATGGTCGGCTACATCCTCATGGTCGTCGGCGTTATCGGCTTGATCGTTTCCCTCTTCGTGTTCGGCCCGCGCCGGACCCGCCGAATCAGCGAAAGCCGCGCCACCGTCGACCCCGTCACGGGGGACCGCATCGTGACCCGGGACACCCGCGACGGCGGTATCTAGCAACAGCAGGAAACGAAAGGGAGGGTCGGCACGCCGACCCTCCCTTTTTCGATGCATCCGCACGGCAATAGGACGCGCCGTCGCCGACGGCTCGATCCGGCAAGCCGGCTGGCTTCAGCCCGGGCGCCGGCTCCTAACCGCCATTGCCCTTGCCCTTGTGGCGTCCCGGCGCCGGGGCCACGGGAACCGGCGCAAGCGGCATCGATGTCTCAACGCTCGGCGAGGGCGTTGGCGTCGGCGTCGGCGTCGGGTTTGAGGCACTGGGCGTGGGCGTTGGTGTTGTCGAGACGGAGGGGGCAGGGGCCGCGGGAGCGGGCGGCTGGATGGCGCTGACGCCAATGACCACCAGTGCAGCGGTAAGCAGGACGGCCCCGGCAGCCCATGCCGCGCCACGCGGGCGCCTCAGCGCTTTTCCCCGCCATGGGCGGCTGCTACGTACGGTCGGCCCGACGACGGTGCTGCCGCCCGCGCTTTCGCTTGCCGTTGCCACCGGCTGAACGCGCGTCTGCGTAGTTGCCTTCGCTGTGCGGGGCGGACGGTCGGGCATACGGGGAAGGGCCTGAGTGGCTCCGTTGCCGCGAACGGGCATCGCCGCAGGGACGCCGGTACCGAAGCCGATCCGCAGGGCTTGCTCAACGTCTCGCGCGGCAGGTCGCGCGGAGGGTTCAGTCGATGTCATGGCGGTCAGGAGGTCAACCCACTGCGTTCCGAAGGTATCGGGCACGCGTGGCGGGCGGTGGAGCCTCGCAACGGCCGACTCCACGCTGGTTCCCGGGTATTCGAGCTTTCCGGTCAGGCATTCGAGGAGGACAAGTCCCAGGGAATAGATGTCGCTGGCCGGTCCGAGGGCAGAGCCGGTGGCCTGTTCCGGGCTCAGGTAGGCAGCGGTTCCCACCATGGTGCCTGTTGCGGTCAAGCGCGTGCCCTCGATGATGCGGGCGATTCCGAAGTCGGTGAGCTTGGGCCGGATCGGGGATCCTACGGGGGCATCAGGCAGGAGGACATTCGCAGGTTTGATGTCGCGGTGGATGATCCCGCGCCCATGGACGTATTCCAGGGCCGACGCCAGATCCGCCCCGATGTGGGCTATGTCCTGGGTCGTCAGCGGCCGGTCCCGGAGCCTGGCATACAGGTCCGGACCGTGAATCAGTTCCATCGTGAGGAATGTCCTGGCATGCTCCGGATCCCGATGGTCGGTACCGGCGTCGAAAAGAGTGACGAGTGACGGATGGTTGAAGGTCGCCAGGAGCCGCATCTCGTTCTCATGCCGGGCAAGCTCGTCCGGCCCGCCCAGCAGGGGAGCGAAGAGTTTCAGGGCCACCTCGCGGCCCAGCCTCTCATCCCGCGCCCGGTACACCGAGGCCGTCGCGCCTCGGCCGATCAGGGTTCCCAGCCTGTACCGAGCTGCTACCAGCGCATCGCTGTCTCCAGTGATTGGGCCATCCGGCACGCTCACACCTCGCTTTTCTTCGAACCGACGGAGCCCGTACAGTCTAGGCCCCCTTTGCCTGGCCGCGGACATTCGTCCCCGCTGGGGTAATCGTCCCGCACGGACCCCAGGGTACGGTCCGGCCGCAAGTGCCGCGGCGAGGTGAACGGTGGGTGAACAAATGCGCGATCGTTCCTCCGTAGGGCTGATATCCAGCGGCTTCTGTGCCTAGCGTGGCTGTGGGAGTTCCGATACCGGAACGCGCGGTGAGGCAACCGCAACCCAGTCCGTGAAATGTCCAATGAGCAATCAAGAAGAGAATTCCGGAGGTCTCCAATGCCTATCATGCCCAGCCTTGCAGCCAGCAAAGCTTTGATCACTATGATCACAGCGGGCGCCATCGCAGCAGGGGGCGGCGTTGCCGCCTTTGCCAGCATCACCACCACCGAAGCGCCTGCGCCAACGTCCACCGCATCGGCCAGCCCGTCGCCGTCGACCCCTCGGGTCTCCTCACCGGCGACCCCGACGACGGCGGTACCCTCGACGACGGTTCCCCCTCCGCCCGCTCCTGAGGCGGAGTCCCCGGAGCCGCCGTCGTCGGCTCCAGCCGGGGAGGAACCGGCTGAGGATGCGCCGGGCACTCCGGCCCCAGCTCCCGGTTCATCAACGCCGCCCACTACCCATTCGTCACCGTCATCCCATACCCTGGCGGTCGAGCCGGCTGATCGTGACGACGACGGAATGAAGGAAGCCAAGGACAAGGACGCCGGACACGGCAAGACGGACCACGCCCACACCGAGGGCACCCCGGACGCAGGGGAGCGCTAAGCGGTTCTCAGCCCCAAGGCTGGCTGCAGCGTGTGGATCCCGTAGCGGGAGGTGCTCATCTGCCCTCCCGCTACGGGATTGCCCGAAGCGGGAGATGAAGGTCTCGGCTAGGGGGCGGAACAGGAATCCGACGAAGATGCGGTTTGCACAATCCATTCAGGCTGCAGACACTGAGGGTAGGGCCGGGGTAGCTTGTCCCCATGGCTACCGAAGCAACCACCCTCACCGTTGACGGGCCGAACGGTCCTCGCGAAATACGGATCTCCAGTCCAAGCCGCGTCCTCTGGCCGGAGCTCGGCCTGACCAAGCTGGATCTCGCGCGCTATATCGTTGAGGTCGGGGACGCATTCATCTCTGCGAACGGCGATCGGCCGATCTCCCTGCAGCGCTTTTCGGACAACATCGACGGCGACCAGTTCTTCTCCAAAAATCCGCCGAAAGGAACACCGGACTTTATCCGGTCTGTGAAGGTTGTCTATCCGAGTGCGCGCTCACATCCCCAACTGGTGCTCGATGAGCCAGCAGCAGCCGTGTGGGCCGTCCAGATGAACACAGTGGTCTTTCACCCTTGGCCCTCGCGGGTCGAAAACACGGACAACCCTGACCAGCTGCGGATCGACCTGGACCCGCAGCCGGGAACGGATTTCGACGACGCGATTCCCGCGGCCCTTGCGTTGAAGGACGTACTCGCGGACGCCGGGTTGACCACTTTCATCAAGACCTCCGGAAACCGCGGACTCCACGTCTATGCCCCGATTGAGCCTTCGCATGAGTTCCTGGACGTACGGCATGCCGTGATTGCAGCCGCCCGGGAGCTCGAGCGCCGAATGCCGGACAAGGTGACCACCGCCTGGTGGAAGGAAGAACGCGGTGAACGGGTCTTCGTCGATTTCAACCAAGCCAACCGTGACCGGACCATAGCCGGCGCGTACAGCCCGAGGGCGCTCGCCCATGCCCCAGTCTCTTGTCCCATCACGTGGAACGAACTTGAATCAGTGGACCCGAAAAACTTCACCATCCTGAGCGTGCCTGGCAGGTTGAAAACCCTCGGCGATCCGTGGAGTGCGATGAATTCCGAAGCGGGGAAGATCGACGTGCTGCTTCAATGGTGGGAACGCGACGTCGCCGCGGGGCTTGGGGAGATGCCGTTCCCGCCTGACTATCCAAAGATGCCGGGCGAGCCGACGCGTGTGCAGCCGAGCCGAGCGCGCAAGCCTGTCTGACGGGCGCGGATAGTGGCCTCGGCGGCCGATGAGTGGGAGAATGAGGGCTGGACCAAAACGGCCGGCGGCGCATCTTGCCTGCTGAGACCCAGGTAAGTCCCCCAGTGCGCCGTCGGTCCTTCGCTGTCAACCTCTTAAGCCGCGCCGGTCCATCTGGGCGCGGCCGAAGCCCGACCTAGTTCCTTGGCATGCGTGCGGAATCCGTTGGCGGCCTTGCGCGGTTCATCACATGCCTGGGAAGCCGCATTGTGCGGGATCGTGCCCGGAAGAACGGTCGCGGCCGGCTGGCGCACGCCCGTTGCCGGGCAAAGATCGGTGACAAGGCCCATGCCTGCGCACTCCCGCGCAGCCGCGATGCCGGCCACAACCGCGGGCTTGTCCTCGAACGGCGTCGACACGGCAATGACCGTTCCGTCAGGGGATTTGAGGCGGAACCTGAAAAGGGACTCCCCGTCAACAAATACTTCGAAAATGCCGGCCACTGCTACCTCCCGGTCTGCGGATCCTGCTCGGTAGCGACTTCACTACCGGCGAGGACGGAGCATCACTGCAATCCGCGTCCGCTGCTCTGGTCTAACAACCACCGTGAATCGTTTTTCACGTGATATTCAGTCTGTGCTGACTGCGTCGACGCTAACAAGACCGCGTGAGTTAACCCTGTGTAAAACGTGTGCGACTCCGGGACGAGTCAGCTGCCGCTGGCCCGGTTCATCAGGTGTTCGAGCAGGGCCAGCTCGGGGTATCCGGGGTGTCGGGCAATGCTGGACCGTAGTTTCGCCCGGAGATGCTCGCCGCTCGGTTCGGTTCCGCTGAGGACTTCGTCGATGATTTCCTGTGCTTGCCCACGCAGGGCCGCCAGGGTGTCACCCTTGTCACCCGGAACCAGCACGGGCTCCGGCTCGACGAGCGGGTCTTGAGACTCCAAAGGTTCCGACACTGCCAGCTCCTGATTTTTCATCCCGGCAACTCCCAGCTAGGTCCGGAATTCGCCCCCACCACTAGATAGTAATGAGGGCGCCCGGCTTGTTCACCGCTTATTGCTCAGAACGACGAATATGGCATCGAAACGACGGTTTGTGACGCGAACAACATGCGGGATGGCTGGCCCCCTTTGGGCAGCCAGCCATCCCGCGCGGTTAGGAGAACCTGCCGGGGCGGAAGGTGGAGAGCATGGGATGCTTGCTTCCCGTGAGGATTTCGCCCGCCAGCAGTTCGCCCACGATGAGTCCGAGCGTGGCTCCCGAGTGAGTGAAAGCGACATAACAGCCCGGCACGGCGCCGAGCTCTCCGAGCACGGGTTCGCCGTCGCCCGGAATGGGCTTGTAGCCGATCTTCCAGGATGCCGGCTTGAGCTCGGGACTGCCCGCGATGAGCTTGGACGCCTCGTCGGCGAGCTCCTGGACGATGCCATCCGGGATGCTGAAGGAACCGTCTTCGTGCTCGGTGATGTGCTCTTCGTACCAATCGTGGTCCAGTGCGAAAGTGTTTTCCGGGTTTGGCCGGATGGCGGCGCGGGGCGTGTTCATCACGGCTCTCACCTCATGGTCCACGGCTTTGGTCAGCACCAGCATCGAGACGGGGGAGGCGTTCGGGATGACGACGCCGAGTGGTGCGACGACGGCAGGGGTAGCGGCACCGCAAGCCACAAGGACGGTGTCGGCTCGATAGGTCCCGCCAGCAACAGTCTCGACGCCGGTGGCACGGCCGCCGTCGACCGTGACGGAAGCCTTGCCGCCGTTGAGGACGAGCTGGCCACCGCGGGCATGGAATTCCTCCAGAAGGAACTCGATGAGCTCAGGGAGGCTGACCCACCCTTCGCCCGGGTTGAAAATGGCGAACTCCGGGACTGCACCTGCATTGATGCCAGGGGTAGCGAAGTCAATCTCTTCAGGGGTCAGCAGCTTGGAGTCGTATCCGACCGATTTCTCGTAGGCGTGGCGTGATTCCGTGACCGCTTGCTGTCCGGCGGCGTTCCACATGAGGCCGCCCCCGAATTGGAGCCATTCACGGTGTGGATCCGCGGCGAACAATGTACGGTAGCGGTCGACCCCCGCGAGGCGCAGTTGGTGGTAAGGGGTGGAGCGTTCTCCTGCGGAATTGAGCCAGGACAGGGAACGGCCGCTGGCCTCGCTCGCGAGGCCCTTTTCGGTCAGCAGGACAACGGACGCGCCTTCACGGAGCAGGTGGACCGCCGTGGAGACTCCAAGGATGCCGCCGCCGATGACGACGACATGCTTGGTAGGGGGCGTGGAGGACATGAGTCTCCCTTTCTTTGGGGTGTGGTTGTCGGCCGCACGAGGCGGACGGTGGCATGGCTGGAAAGATACGCCTACGCGAAGGCGTGGATTCTTTCGATGACTTTGAGGGTTTCAAGTGATTCCGCGGGGTCCACGGGCAATGGCCCCTCCCCGCGGATGGCGGCCGCGAGTTCGGCATAGAACCGGGGGTAGGCGCCGGTCTGGGCAGGGACGGGCTCAGGGTCTCCGTCAGTCCCCATCACGCCCCAGGATGTTACGGGCTCAACGCCATAGGCGGGATCCGACGGCGGGAGTCCGGCCGCGAGGGCCGCCTCCTGGCTGTCGAGTCCCCACTTGGTGTAGCCGGCCTTGGAACCGAGGATATGGAACCGGGGTCCTGCTTGGGCAGCCATGCCGTTCATCCATAGCCTCGATCGCACTCCTGAGCTATGGAGCAAGGTCACAAACGCTTCGGTGTCTGCGCCGTCCGGGTGCGGTCCATGGTTGGCCGTTTCGCCGTAGCAATCTTCGACGGGACCGAAAAGCTGGATGGCCTGGTCGATCAAGTGGGCGCCGAGATCATGGAGGATGCCCCCGCCTTCGCTCAAGGACGCACTGTCACGCCAATTGCCGAAGCCTTCCGGCCGCCACCACTCGAATCGCGATTCGAAGCTTCGGACCTCGCCGAGGCGGCCTTCCCGCACGACCTTCCGAAGTGTCAGGAAATCGGCGTCCCACCGGCGGTTCTGGAATACCGTTAGCCGCACACCGCCGTCGGATGCTCTAGCGATGAGCTCTTCGCCGTGCGCCGAGGTCGTGGCGAACGGCTTGTCCACCACCACGTCGAGGCCATGGGCGATCGCGGTCGCGGCGAGATCGAAATGGGTGAGCGGGGGAGTGCCGAGGACCACGAGGTCCAGGTCCGGAGCTACTGCGAACAGTGCTTCCGGGGTGCGGAAAATCCGTGCACCGGGATACAGCCTTGCCGCTTCCGCAGCTCGCTGCGGGTCTGCCGTGACGATGACATCGAGGGAGTAGCGGGGGTCGGCTGCGATCAGCGGCGCGTGGAAGACTTTCCCGGAAACCCCGAATCCGGCGATGGCCGTGCGGATAGGAGAGGGGGTGGCGTTCGCCATTACAGCACCTCGGAGAGGAATCGTTGGAGCCGTTCACTGCGCGGGTTGTCGAAGAGGTCTACAGGGGTGCCTGACTCTACGACTTCACCCTCATCCATGAAGACCACCTGGTCGGCGACTTTCCGGGCGAAGCCCATTTCGTGCGTGACAACCAGCATGGTCATGCCGCGCCGACCCAGGCCGGCCATGAGGTTCAATACGCCCTTGACGAGTTCGGGGTCCAGTGCGCTCGTGGCTTCGTCGAAGAGCATGACCTCCGGTTCCATGGCCAGCGCCCGGGCGATGGCCACGCGCTGTTGCTGGCCGCCGGAGAGATCGCGGGGGCGGTGGTCCGCTCGTTCGGCGAGCCCCACTTCGGCGAGGCTGCGGCGGGCACGGTCCCTGGCTGCGGTCTTGGACATTCCCTTCACGCTCCAGAGCGCCAAGGCAACGTTCTCCAGGGCGGTGTGGTCAGGGAAGAGATTGAAGTGCTGGAACACCATGCCGATGCGGCTTCGCAGGATGTCCGGTTTGACCGTGAGTGCGCTTTCACCGGCCAGGAGTACATCGCCGCTCTTGGGTTCGTGGAGCCGGTTGACGCCACGGAGCAGGGTCGACTTGCCGGATCCGGAGGGGCCGATGATGCAGGTGGTGGTGCCGGGGGCAACGTTCAGGCTGACGTTGCGCAGCACCTCGATGTCGCCATAGGCCATGGTCAGGTTTCTTAACTCCAGGCTGGAACCGTGGAATGTCTGGACACCGGCGGCGGTGTTGTTTGTGCTGGTGCTGGCGCTCATGTGTTGCTCCCGGTGATCAGCGGCGATGCCGCGTCGAGTTCTGTGAGTTCCTTGAGGCCGCTGCTCGGCGCGCTCGGACGACGGCGGCCCGTGCGGAATCGGCTGTCGAAGTAGTTCACGAGGTGGGTCAGCGGGACAGTGATCACGAGGTAGAAGACACCGGCCATGACCAGCGGTGACAGGTTCCCGGAGAGCACGGCGGCGTCCTGGCCCACACGGAAGAGCTCGCGCTCGCTGACAAGCAGGCCGAGGAAGTACACAAGTGAAGAGTCCTTGACGATGGCGATGAACTGGTTCACCAGGGCGGGCAGCACCCGGCGGATGCCTTGCGGCACCACCACGAGCCGCATCGATTTGGCATAGCTCATGCCCAGGGCACGGCATGCCTCGCCTTGGCCCTTGTCAACGCTTTGGATGCCGGCGCGGAAGATCTCCCCGATGTACGCGCTGGCGATAAGGCTCAGCGCGATGATGCCGAGCGGGTAGGGGGAGGGGCCGAAGATCGACTGGCTTAGCCGGGCGAAGCCTTGGCCGATCAGAAGGATGGTGAGGATGGCCGGCAGGCCCCTGAACAGATCGGTGTAGATGCGGGCAGGGACGCGCAGCCACGCCGAGGATGAGATCCCCATGACGGCAACGACCATGCCTAGTGCCACGCCGATGATCGTGGCGGAGACCGAAATGATCAGGGTGTTCAAAAGGCCGACGCCGATCAATTGCGGCAGGACTTCGGCCATCGCGCCGAAATCGAAGAATGTACGTGTGATGGTGCTTAACCAGTCCATGGTTTGCTCTCAGACTTAGGTGGCCGTCGGGGGGGGGGGGGCGCGCCCCGGGGCGCCCCCCCCCCGGGGGGGTGGGGGTGTTGGGGGGGGCCGGGGGGGGGGGGGGGGGGCCCGGGGGGGGGGGGGGGGGGGGGGGCGCCCCCCCCGCGGGGGGGCCGGGCGCGGGGGGGGGGCGCCCCCCGCCCCCCCCGCCGGCGCTGTTGTTGGCGTTTGCCCCCTTCATACCAAAAACAACGGCGTGTCTGTTGGGCGGGCCGGACGGGTTGGGTTGGGATCCGGGTTGGGCGGGCCGGACGGGCTTAAATGCAATGGCCCCGGTTCCTTGCAACGCTACGAGTCACGCGCTGCAACGAACCGGGACCATAATCTCCGTTCGCATCAGACTCACCGGAGGCATTTAGTGAATCCGGTTACAGCTTATGACAACTTTGTCACGGATGCAACTTTCCCCGTCAAAGGGTTTTCTTGAGTTTGTCGGGACTTCTGCGTTCCTAATTTCCCCACCTTTGATGGCCCTTGGACCCCGAGGCCTGGATTCTCGGTGTCGGAATCCCAGCAGCTTGCTCAAAGCCGGGGAGTTTCGGCGCTGACCCTTATCCACATAGCGAAGATTTCGCCTTTCGGCGTCAACGCCACACTGCTGGAGTGGCCTTTTGGACCTCGTTGGCTTCCTGAATTACGCAGGCTCCGCTGCGAGAACCTCCACGGTGAAGCAGGCCAGCTTCTCCGACTGTGCCATCCGGGCAGCGGTTGCCGGAGGCGAGATCGTTCGGCGACGCCGGGGTGTGCTGGCGTTGCCCGTCGCCCATGAGGACATCGTCGAGACGCAGGTCGAATTGCCCGGAATAGGCATTGTGGATTTCTTGCTGGAAGGCAGGCTGATCGTGGAGGTCGACGGGGAGAGCCACCTGCAGCCTCGGCAGGTCAAGAAGGATCGGCGACGCAATAACGCAGGAACGGTGAAAGGCTTTCTGGTTCTTAGATACGACTATTCGCAGATTGTGTATCAGCCAGAAACCGTGCTTGCCGAAGTTCTCCAGGTCCTACGCCAAAAAAGCCGCTGAAACTCCCCGTTTTTGGCCACGCTCAGTCCAGACCGACAGAGAACAGCCCCGGAAACACGGGACTTGGGAGCTAAATACAGCCCAAGGGTGGGGAGAAGGCTCCGTGCCCGCGAAAGCCCCCCAAGAAAACCTAGTCTTCGTCGCTGAAAGCCCAGTCGAACATGTCGAACACGAATTCGGAGAACGTGCCTTCTTCGGATTTCCACTGGCCGCGGGCGTTATTGCGGCGCCACACGATGGGATCGGGTACGCCGAGGTCGCCTACGCGGAAGCCCCAGGTGAATTGCTCCTCTTCGTCCTCAAGGAACATGAGGAAGCCTTCGTCGTCCACTTCGAGCTCTTCGGGGTCCCAGAAGTAGTGGTAGGCCTCCATGAGGTCCTCGCAACCACCCAGGGCGAGGTAGAACTCGCGCAGCACCATGGGAATGGTGAACGAGTGTGCGGACAGGGCCTCGTCCAGCTCTGACGCGGACAGTCCGTCTTCTTCCTGCCATTCGTCCTCGAGATACTTCGGTACAAGCGCGCGGAATTTCTCGAGGAACATGTCAGTCATGCTCCCATCCTAGCTAATCCCGGCCGCGTGAATCGGCGCCCGAGGAGACCCCGGCGCGGTGCCATCCCCGGACCGCCAAGGGCACCCGCCAACCCCAACGCCAAGCCACCACCCGGAAGGCGAAAACCCAGGCGGCAATGACCCCGGCTGTTACGCCGTTGAAAGCTCCGATGTTCCAGAGCAGGGCGGTCAAGGCGGCTCCCGTGAAGGCCGGCAGGGCGTAGAGATCCCGGGCATTGAAAAGGGTGGGAATTTCGTTGGCCGTGATGTCGCGGAGCAAGCCGCCGCCCACCGCCGTCGTGACTCCCAACAGGATCGCAGCCACCGGATTCATCCCGGCAGCCAGTGCCTTGAGCGTCCCCGTGATGCAGAACAACGCCAGCCCGCCGGCGTCGAACAGGGTCAAAAGGGACGTGAAGCGCTGGATGCTCGAAAACAGGAAGTACACCAGAACCGCGGCCAACAAGGGTGGCAGCAGGTAGACCGGGTTGGTGAAGGCCGCGGGTGGCCCGGCGTTGATGACGATGTCGCGGATGACACCGCCGCCCAGGCCGACGAGCGAAGCCAACAGCAGTGAGCCGATGATGTCGAACTGCTTCTTGGCGGCGAGCAAGGATCCGGACACGGCGAAAAAGAAGACGCCGGCCAGATCCAGCCATACCAGCGCAAGGTCAAAAGTGAACAAATGCAGCTCCATTCTCCGTTCACAGACGGGCGATCATGCTCGCCCAACGTTACGCTTGCACGCATGAACAGCCCCGTCTTGATCGCGTGCGCCCACGGAACCCGGAACGTCGAAGGGCAAGCCGCTATCCGCCAGGTCATGGCCGAGATCGAGGCGCTCCGGCCCGGCCTGACCGTCGTTGAGGCCTACGTGGACGTCCAGGAACCCGAGTTGGGCGGCGTGGTGGCCAGCCTCCCGGAAGGCACGCCCGCCGTCGTCGTTCCCTTGTTGCTCAGCACCGGCTACCACGTCAAGGTGGACATCCCGAAGGCGATCACGTCCCGTCCCGAAGTGTCCGCGGCGCCGCCGCTGGGGCCGGATCCGCGGCTCGCGGAGCTGCTCGCCGCCCGGTTGCGCGACGCCGGACTGGGCGACGACGACGGCGTCCTGCTCGCCGCCGCGGGCTCATCGCTGCCGGACGGTTCCGTCGATTCGGAAGAGCAGGCGCGCCAGCTCGCCGAGCTGCTGCCCAACAAAGTGCGCGTCGCCTACGGTGCCAGCGCCGAGCCGAACGTGCCCGACGGCGTCGCGGCCCTTCGCGCGGAACTCACCGGGATGGAGGTCACCGAAGGCGGCGGCCGGGTGGTGGTCTCCTCGTACCTGCTGGCCACGGGCTACTTCCATGACCAGCTGTCCAAGGCCGGGGCCGACGTCGTGACGGCGCCGTTGCTGCCCTCTCCCGTGCTCGCGGAGATCGCCCTGGAACGCTACGACGCAGTGGTTGCCGCTCGCTCCTGAGCGGGTATGGCGAATGCACAGCGCGGCCGGGTGAACAAGGCCCGACGGCGGTTTGTGACGAAATGTTTCCCTAGGTGACTCTTCGTTTCTGCGTCGTTGTTGGAGAAATCTGGCCCGCCCTACAGTCGATGCATGACTGATACAGCTCTAGCCGGAGCGTCTGCGGACGAGGCTGCACCCAAGCGCCCGGCCCGCACCGCCCGTCCTGCCGCTAAACCCCACGGCCAGTGGAAGGTTGACGGCACCGCGCCGCTCAACGCCAACGAAACCTGGAAGCAGGAAGACAACGGACTGAACGTCCGTGAGCGTATCGAGTCTGTCTATTCCAAGCACGGCTTCGACTCGATCGACGGCACGGACCTGCACGGCCGTTTCCGCTGGTGGGGCCTGTACACGCAGCGCAAGCCCGGGATCGACGGCGGCAAGACCGCCACGCTTGAGCCGCACGAGCTCGAGGACAAGTACTTCATGCTCCGCGTGAGGATCGACGGCGGTGCGCTCACCACCGAGCAGTTGCGCGTCATCGGCCAGATCTCCGTGGACTTCGCCCGTGGCAGCGCCGACTTGACCGACCGCCAGAACATCCAGCTGCACTGGATCCGCGTGGAGGACGTGCCGGAAATCTGGCGCCGCCTCGAATCCGTCGGCCTGTCCACCACCGAGGCGTGCGGCGACGTCCCGCGCGTCATCCTGGGCTCCCCGGTTGCCGGCATCGCCAAGGACGAGATCATCGATCCCACGCCGCTGATCCACGAACTCGCGGAGCGCTTCATCGGCGACCCCGAGCTCGCCAACCTGCCGCGCAAATACAAGACCGCCATCACCGGCCACCCCTCGCAGGACGTGGTCCACGAGATCAACGACTTCGGCCTGGTCGGCATGGTCCACCCCGAACTCGGCGTCGGCTATGACCTCTGGGTGGGCGGCGCGCTGTCCACCAACCCGATGCTCGCCAAGCGGCTCGGTGCGTTCGTGAAGCCCGAGGAAGCCGCCGAGGTATGGCTCGGCGTCACCAGCATCTTCCGCGACTACGGTTACCGCCGCATGCGCACCAAAGCTCGCCTGAAGTTCCTCCTGGCCGACTGGGGTCCCGAGAAGTTCCGCCAGATCCTCGAGGACGAATACCTCGGCTTCAAGCTTTCCGACGGCCCGGCAGCCCCCAAGCCCTCGACGCCAGGGGACCACGTCGGTATCCATGAGCAGAAGGACGGCAAGTTCTTTATCGGCGCCACACCCTTGGCCGGACGCCTCTCGGGAAGCCAGCTCGTGAAGCTCGCGGACACCCTCGAAGCCCGCGGCTCGTTCCGCCTGCGCACCACCCCGCACCAGAAGATCGTTGTGTTGGACGTCGCCAAGGAGCAGGTGGAAGCGCTCGTCGCCGAACTGGACACCCTGGGCCTCTCCGCCCGCCCGTCCGTCTTCCGCCGCGGCACCATCGCCTGCACCGGTATCGAGTTCTGCAAGCTCGCCATCGTGGAAACCAAGGTCACGGCAGCCACCGCCGTCGCCGAACTGGAACGCCGCCTGGCCGACCTCGCGGACAGCGGCCAGTTGCCGCAGGCCCTGTCCCTGCACATCAACGGCTGCCCCAACTCCTGCGCCCGCATCCAGACCGCGGACATCGGGCTCAAGGGCATGATGCTGCCGACGCCCGACGGCGACCCCACCCCGGGCTTCCAGGTTCACTTGGGCGGCGGGCTGGCTTCCTCCAGCCGCGAAGAAGCAGGCCTCGGACGTACCGTGCGCGGCCTCAAGGTCTACGTCGAGGACCTGCCCGATTACGTAGAGCGGGTAGTCCGGAAGTTCGTGGCCGACCGTGCCGAGGGCCAGACCTTCGCCGAATGGGCACACTCCGCAGATGAAGGAGATCTCCAGTGACAACCACCACCACCTCCCTCCGCTCCCACGACGAACTCAAGGCCCTGGCGGAATCCGGTGCCGCAGAGCTCGGCTGGAACGCGCCCGCCCGCGACGTCATCGCCTGGGTGGCCCGCAACTTCGAGCTGCCCGCCGTCGCCGTGGCCTGCTCCATGGCCGACGCCGTGCTCCCGGCCCTCGTCGCGGACCAGTTTCCCGGCGTCGACGTCTTGTTCCTGGAGACCGGCTACCACTTTCCCGAAACCCACGCCACGCGGGACGAAGTCGCCGCGAACCTTCGCGTGAACATCGTGGACGTGCTCCCGGAAAACACCGTGGAGCAGCAGGACCGCCTTCTCGGCAAGGACCTGTTCGCCCGCGACGCCGCCCAGTGCTGCGCGCTCCGCAAGGTCCAGCCGCTGCGCCGGACCCTCGCCGGCTACGAAGTCTGGTTCACCGGTGTCCGCCGCGACGAGGCCCCCACCCGGACCAACACCCCGCTGATCACCTGGGACGAGGCCAACGGCCTGGTCAAGGTCAACCCGATGGCCGACTGGAGCTTCGACCAGCTGGTCCAGTACTCCGAAGACAACATCCTTCCCGTCAACCCCCTCCTGAGCCAGGGCTACCCGTCCATCGGATGCCAGCCCTGCACCCGCAAAGTAGCCCCGGGAGCGGACCCCCGCTCCGGCCGCTGGGCAGGAACCGACAAGACAGAATGCGGACTACACGTATGAGTACCCAAATCACCAACGAGGACCTGGAGTTGTCTGTGCTGGAAACCGACGCAGCTGAGACGCCGACTGCCGCCCAGGCGCTGCGTTCGGCTCGCCTTTCCTCACTCGACACCCTCGAGTCCGAGGCCATCCACATCATCCGTGAGGTTGTTGCCGAGTTCGAGAAGCCTGCGCTGTTGTTCTCCGGCGGCAAGGATTCCGTGGTGATGCTGCATCTGGCAACCAAGGCGTTCTGGCCTGGCAAGGTTCCGTTCCCGGTGCTTCACGTGGACACCGGCCACAACTTCCCCGAGGTCATCGACTTCCGTGACCGCACGGTGGAGCGCCTGGGCCTCAAGCTCGTGGTGGGTTCCGTGCAGGAGTTCATCGACCGTGGCGAACTTGCCGAGCGTGCCGACGGCACCCGCAACCCGCTGCAGACCGTGCCGCTGCTGGATGCCATCCAGCGCAACAAGTTCGACGCCGTCTTCGGCGGCGGCCGTCGCGACGAGGACAAGGCCCGCGCCAAGGAACGCATCCTGAGCCTGCGCGACGAATTCGGCCAGTGGGATCCCCGCAACCAGCGCCCGGAACTGTGGAACCTGTACAACGGCCGCCACACCGTGGGCCAGCACGTACGCGCGTTCCCCATCAGCAACTGGACCGAACTGGACGTCTGGCGCTACATCGAGCGCGAAGGCATTGAGCTGCCAGGGCTGTACTACGCCCACGAACGCGAAGTCTACGAACGCGACGGCATGTGGCGCGCAGTCGGCGAGGTTTCCATGCCGAAACCCCACGAGGAAGTCGTGACTAAGCTCGTCCGCTACCGCACCGTGGGCGACATGTCCTGCACCGGCGCTGTCGTTTCCGACGCCCGCACAGTTGCCGACGTCGTTGTCGAGGTTGCCGCATCCACACTCACCGAACGTGGCGCCACCCGTGCAGATGACCGCATCTCCGAGGCAGCCATGGAAGACCGCAAGAAGGACGGCTACTTCTAATGAGCACTGAAACCGCACTCCTGGAGACCGGCCTGCGCGAATCAACGCTGTTCCGCTTCGCCACGGCTGGATCCGTCGACGACGGCAAGTCCACCCTCGTGGGCCGCCTGCTGCACGATTCCAAGGCGATCCTCGCGGACCAGCTCGACGCCGTCGCCCGCACCTCCGCGGACCGCGGCTTTGGGGGAGCCGGCGCCACCGGTAGCCAGGCGATCGACCTTGCCCTCCTGACCGACGGCCTTCGCGCCGAGCGGGAACAGGGCATCACCATCGATGTCGCCTACCGCTACTTCGCCACCGACCGCCGCAGCTTCATCCTCGCGGACTGCCCCGGCCACGTGCAGTACACCAAGAACACGGTGACGGGCGCGTCCACTGCGGACGCCGTCGTCGTCCTCATTGACGCCCGCAAGGGAGTCCTGGAGCAGACCCGCCGCCACCTGTCAGTGTTGCAGTTGCTCCGCGTGGCGCATGTGATCGTTGCTGTGAACAAGATCGACCTCGTGGACTTCAGCGAGTCGGTCTTCCGCGAGATCGAGGCCGACGTGCAGAAGGTTGCCCGCGAGCTTGGCTTGGGCAGCGATGGCATTGCCGACGTCGCGGTCATCCCGGTATCGGCGCTCGACGGCGACAACGTCGTGGACCGCTCGGAACGCACCCCGTGGTACAGCGGCCCGGCCCTGCTCGAGGTCCTGGAAACCCTTCCGGCCGCGGACGAGCTCGAAAGCCACCTGGAGAGTTTCCGCTTCCCGGTCCAGCTGGTCATCCGGCCGCAAGGCGCGCTGGCTCCCGACGCCGTCGCCGCAGGACTCGACGTCGGCGCGTACCGCGACTACCGCGCCTACGCCGGCCAGATCACGGAAGGAACCGTGAAGCTCGGGGACAAAGTCACCGTCCTGAGCCCGGGCCACGAACCCCGGATCACCACCGTGACGGGGATCGACTTCGCGGGCAGCGAGTTGACCGAGGCTACCGCTCCGCAATCCGTGGCGATCCGCCTGGCCGATGAAATCGACATCGCCCGCGGTGACACCATCGCCGCGGCAGGGACGGTGCGTGAGAGCTCGGCCGATCTGTATGCGGCCCTGTGCTGGCTTTCGCCGAAGCCGTTGCGAGAAGGTGCCAAGGTGCTCGTGAAGCACGGGACCCGGACCGTCCAGGCGCTGGTCCGCAATGTCACGGGCAAGCTGGACCTGGCCACGTTCAACGTCGAGGCGGCCTCCAGCCTTGAGCTGAACGACATCGGCAACGCCCAGCTTCGACTGGCCGCGCCGTTGCCGTTGGAGAACTACCTGCACCACCGCCGCACGGGCGCGTTCCTAGTGATCGACCCCGTGGACGGCAACACGCTGGCCGCCGGCTTGGTGAAGGACCACCCGGGCGACCACGAGGACGAACGTTACGTCATCTGACGTTTCCGGTGACTGGAACCGCGGCTTGTTTCCCGAACCCCGCCTTCAAGGTCCGGGATGGGAAACAAGCTGCGGTTTTTTGCGTCGGGGCCAGCCCAATTGTGACGCCGCATGAACGTGCGTGACCCCGGGTTTCCGGGTCATTGAACGGCAAATATGACAGTCCCTATGGTGAATCCATGACCTCATCGGATTGGTCCTTGGCTGCCCGTTCGGGGCGATGTCGCAGGGCCTGATAAACGCCCTGCCCCTTCCGCAACGCATCCCAAGGATTCCCCCATGTCAAACACCACAGAACCCACGCCGCCCGCCTCGGACCCGGGAACCACCCGCATCGTCGCCGGCGAAACCAACAAGCCCAAGCGCCGCCGCGCGCTCGAGATCGGCATCGCCGTCGGACTCGTCCTGCTGATCGGTGCCGGCGCCGCCGTCGCATCGGTGGTGGCCAAGAACAACGAAACCCAGGCAGCCGCGGCAACGACGCCCGCCGCTGAACTTCGGCTCGGCTACTTCGGCAACGTCACCCACGCTCCCGCGCTGGTGGGCGTCAGCAAGGGGATCATCGCCGGCAAGCTCGGCAGCACCAAGCTCACTCCCCAGATCTTCAACGCCGGACCCGCCGCGATCGAGGCCCTGAACGCCGGAGCGATCGACGCCGCCTACCTCGGGCCCAACCCGGCCATCAACTCCTTCGTCCAGAGCAAGGGCGCCTCCATCAGCATCATCGCGGGTGCTGCCTCCGGGGGTGCGCAGCTCGTGGTGAAGCCCGGCATCAACAGCGCCGCGGACCTCAAGGGCAAGACCCTCGCGTCACCACAACTCGGCGGCACCCAGGACGTGGCACTGCGCGCCTGGCTGGGCAAGCAAGGTCTGAAGAGCAACCCGAACGGCGGGGGCGACGTCGCCATCAACCCCACCGACAACGCCCAGACCCTCAAGCTCTTCCAGGACGGAAAGCTCGACGGCGCGTGGTTGCCAGAGCCTTGGGCCTCGCGTCTGGTGCTCCAAGCCGGCGGGAAGGTCCTCGTGGACGAGAAGGACCTCTGGGATAAGGGTGCGTTCCCCACCACCATCCTGATCGTGAGCAAGAAGTTCGCCGCCGAGCACCCGCAGACGGTAACGGCCCTGCTCCAGGGCCACGAAGCCTCCGTCAACTGGCTCAACACCGCCTCGGCGGCCGACAAGGCCACCGCGATCAACGCCGCCCTGAAGGCGACCGCCGGAAGTACGCTGCCGGCCGACGTCATCGACCGCTCCTTGAAGAACATCACCTTCACCGTGGACCCGCTCGCCGGAACCTACAAGAAACTCCTCCAGGACGGGGTCGACGCCGGCATCACCAAACCGGCCGACATCAACGGCATCTTCGACCTCCGCGCCCTCAACAGCGTGACCGGGCAGAAGACCTCGGCCGCAGGACTGGGCCAAGACTGAACTGCCAAGACCCAACTGACTCGCAGTTGTTGTCGTTTTGAGGCCTCATAACGACAACGACTGCCAGTCAGTTGGGAATTCAACAACGAAACGAACGAAGGACGGGACCATGCCAGTCGTACTGGAACACCTGGGTAAACGCTTCGGCGACGGAGCCCCGGTGCTGGACGACGTCAACGCCACCATCCAGCAAGGCGAGTTCGTCGCCTTGCTCGGTGCGTCCGGCTGCGGCAAATCCACCCTGCTGAACATCCTCGCGGGGCTGGACCAGCCGACGTCGGGCGCCCTGGAGGTGCCCAGCGACGGTGCCGCCTTCATGTTCCAGGATTCAGCGCTGTTTCCATGGCTTACTGCCCGCGGCAACATCGAACTCGCGCTGAAACTCGCCGACAAGTCCGGCAGCCTGAGCAAAGCGTCGCGTTCTGCCCGTGCAGGCGAGCTGTTGGACCTCGTCCATTTGGGTGGCGCGGGGGACAAGCGCCCGCACGAGCTCTCCGGCGGCATGCGCCAACGCGTCGCCCTGGCCCGCGCGTTGGCGCAGGACCGGCAGCTGTTGCTCATGGACGAACCGTTCGCTGCCCTCGACGCCATCACCCGCGACCTTCTGCACGACGAGCTTGAGCGGATCTGGAAGGAAACCGGCCGCACCATCGTGTTCGTGACGCACAACGTGCGCGAAGCCGTCAGGCTCGGTCAGCGTGTCCTGCTGCTGTCCTCCCGTCCGGGACGGGTCGTTGCCGAGTGGAACGTCACCGAGGAACACCGGACCGACGCCGGCCGTGCCGGGGAGCTGACTGGAACCATTACCCGCCGCCTGCGCGAGGAGATCCGCCGCCATGCCAATTGAACAAGAGACCCGGCTTGCAGAAGGCGAGGCCGCCGAGCAAGCTCAGCAGTCCCGCCACATCACGTCGCCGTCCCTGAAGGGAAACCCGGACGAACTCCGGGACCTTGAGGCCGGCCTGGACAAGCTGCAGTCGGATGCCCACCGCAAGGCGCGCATCGACTGGGCCCGTATTGTCCTCCCGATTGCGGCGCTCTTGGTCCTGATCCTCGCGTGGCAGTTCTATGTCTCCCTTGGTTTCAAGCGCCGCGACCAGGTTCCCGGACCGCTCGACGTCCTGGGCCAGTTCGGTTCTTTGTGGGCCGAAGGCAAAGCCCAGGAAGCCATCTGGACCTCACTTCAGCGCGGCGTGATTGGATTCCTCATCAGCGTCGCCGTGGCCACCCCGGTGGGCTTGCTCCTCGCCCAGGTGCAGCCACTGCGCCGTGCCTTCGGACCGCTCATTTCCGGGCTCCAGGTGCTGCCGTCGGTGGCGTGGGTTCCCGCTGCCATCATCTGGTTCGGGCTCTCGGACGGCACGGTGTACTTTGTCGTCCTCATGGGTGCCATCCCGTCCATCATCAACGGGCTGATTTCCGGCGTCGACCAGATCCCGCCGCAATACCGGAGCGTCGGGAAGGTACTCGGTGCCTCGCGATTGCAGATGGCCTTGCAGATTGTGCTGCCGGCGGCCCTTCCCGGGTACCTTGGCGGGCTCAAGCAGGGCTGGGCCTTCTCCTGGCGCTCGCTCATGGCCGCCGAAATCATCGCGGTGGGCGGCACCATCGGCTTCGGACTCGGTTCGCTCCTGGACCAGGGCCGCACCCTGTCGGACATGGCCACGGTCATGTCCGCCATCCTGGCGATCCTCTTTGTGGGCATCCTGATCGAGCTCGTTGTCTTCGCCCCGATTGAGCGCCGCCTCCTGCTCCGCCGCGGCCTGCTGGCCGGAAGCACGCGCTAACCCGCGCGGAGCACGCGCTAACACGCGGGCAGCACGCGCTAAGGAATTCCCCGGCCCACACCGTGGTTGATGCGGGCATGAAACGAATCGGTTTTCTTTCCTTCGGCCACTGGGGACCCGTCCAAGGATCGCGCACTCCTTCGGCC
The DNA here is from genome assembly GCF_002009585.1 of Arthrobacter sp. SRS-W-1-2016. Lineage (NCBI taxonomy): Bacteria > Bacillati > Actinomycetota > Actinomycetes > Micrococcales > Micrococcaceae > Arthrobacter > Arthrobacter sp. SRS-W-1-2016. The sequence goes on from NZ_MTPV01000061.1 coordinate 54,898, forward strand.
GGCGACGCCTTGCTCCAGGGGATCGACCTTGCGGTTGCGGCCGAGGAACTGGGCATCAACGGGGCTTTCTTCCGCGTGCACCACTTTGCCCGCCAACAAGCCTCGCCGTTCCCCTTGTTGGCGGCCATCGCGGCGCGGACCAGCCGGATCGAGATGGGCACGGGCGTGATCGACATGCGCTACGAAAACCCGCTTTACATGGCCGAAGAAGCAGCGGCCACGGACCTCATCAGCCAAGGCAGGCTCCAATTGGGCATCAGCCGTGGTTCACCCGAGCCGGCCCTGCACGGCGCCCGGTACTTTGGCTACGCGCCCGCCGAGGGTGAGGACGACTCCGCGATGGCCCGCCGCCACACCGCCGTTTTCCGGCACGCTATCGCAGGCCACGGAGTAGCCGAAGCTGATCCCTCCTTCATGGGCGGCGGCCGTGGCCTCCTGCCGATCCAGCCGACGTCGCCCGGGCTGCCGCGACGGATCTGGTGGGGCGCCGGCACCCGCAAGACCGCCGTCTGGGCCGCGGAACAAGGGATGAACCTCATGAGCTCCACCCTGCTCACCGAGGACACCGGAGTTCCCTTCGACCAGCTCCAGGCCGAACAGATCAGCATGTTCCGGGAGGCATGGGCGGCAGCCGGACACGGTTTCGAGCCCCGTGTTTCGGTCAGCCGCAGCATCATTCCCGTGGTGGATGCCGAAGACGAACACTATTTCGGGCTCCGCGCGCAGGTGGATAACCGCGACCAAGTGGGCATGCTCGACGGTGCCCTGTCGCGGTTCGGCAAGAGTTACGTCGGCCCGCCCGATGCCTTGGCCGAGGAACTCGCGCAGGACGCCGCGGTCCAGGCAGCGGACACCGTACTCGTTACCGTGCCCAACCAACTCGGTGTGGAGTACAACATCAAGCTGCTGGGCAACATCGCCAAATACGTGGCTCCGGCGATCGGATGGGAGGCGCCCGGCGCTCAGGCGTAATGTGACGCCGGGTTACCTAGCGTGAACTGGTGTTTCCGGACCTTTGAAGCATGTTACGGCCCGGCCCTACAGTTTTTTCATGGCAATACAGGACATCTACCCCACAGCCCTGCGGCTGCTTGGCCGCCCGGTGCTGGTGGTGGGCGGCGGACCCGTGGCTGCCCGACGCGCCAAGGGACTGCTCGACGCCGGCGCCCGGGTGACCGTGGTGGCCCCCGTTGCCTCTGACGCGCTCCGCGAACTTGCCGCCTCCGGCCTGCTCACCTGGGAGCCGCGCACCTACCTTTCCTCCGACGTCGACGGCGTGTGGTTCGTCCAGACTGCCACCGGTGTTGCCGCTGTGGACGCCCAAGTAGCCGCCGACGCCGAAGCGCAGCGCATCTGGTGCGTCAACGCCTCGGACCACGAATCGTCGGCAGCCTGGACGCCCGCCGTCGCCGTCGTCGACGACGTCAAGATCGCCATCAATGCCGGGGGAGACCCGCGCCGCGCCATGGCCTTGCGCGACGCGGTTGCCACCGCGCTTGAGACGGGAGACTTGCCGCTCCGCCGTCGTCGTGCGTCCACCGGAAGCGTCGCGCTCGTAGGCGGAGGGCCCGGCGACTCCGGACTCATCACCGTCCGCGGCCGCCGTCTGCTGGGCCAGGCCGACGTCGTCGTTGCGGACCGCCTCGGACCGCGTGATTTGCTGCAGGAGCTCGCTCCGGACGTCCGCGTGATCGAGGTCGGCAAGACACCCGGCCACCACCCCGTGCCGCAACTCGAGATCAACCGGATCCTTGTGGAGGAAGCCCTGGCCGGCCACCGGGTGGTGCGGCTCAAGGGCGGTGACCCCTACGTCCTGGGCCGCGGCGGCGAGGAAGCCGAATTTTGCCGGCAGAACGGCGTCGAGGTTGAAGTGGTTCCGGGCGTGACCTCGGCGATCTCAGTGCCGGCCGCAGCGGGTATTCCCGTGACGCACCGAGGACTCGCGAAGGGCTTCAGCGTGGTGACCGGCCACGAGGAACTCTCCGAGGTCCCGGCCCGACCGGACCACACCGTGATCCTGCTCATGGGCGTCGCCAAACTCCGCGAATCCGCCGCGGCCCTCGCGGAATCCGGAATGCCCCTGGACACGCCAGTAGGTATCGTAGAGAACGGCTACATGCCCGAACAGCGCGTCACGATCGGCACTTTGGCAACCATCGCCGAGCAAGCCGAGGCCACCGGCGTCGCAAATCCCGCAGTGATTGTGATCGGCGATGTTGTGCGTGTCAGCCCGTTTGCCCCCGAACATTTCAAGACCGCTGACTACAGCACACTGACCCCCAACAAGCCCCGCGTCGTTACCCCTTAGCCCCTCACCCAACTAGCTCGCAGTAGGTGTCGTTATGAGCCTTCAAAACGACAACAATTGCGAGCCAGTTGGGAAGCACACTGAAAAGGAACACAGCCGTGTCATCTAGCACCACCGTAGGAACCGCCGCACGTCCGCTGCGCGTCGCCGTCGTCGGCTCCGGCCCGGCCGGCGTCTACGCAGCTGACATCCTGACCAAGAGCGAGGCCGTCAAGAGCGGCGAGCTGACGGTCAGCATCGACCTCTTCGACCGCTACCCGGCCCCCTACGGCCTGATCCGCTACGGCGTCGCTCCGGACCACCCCCGCATCAAGGGCATCGTGAACGCCCTGCACAAGGTCCTGGACCGCGGGGACATCCGCTTCTTCGGCAACGTCGACTACGGCACGGACATCTCCATCGAAGACCTCCGCACCCACTACGACGCCGTGGTCTTCGCCACCGGCGCCATCAAGGACGCGGACCTGAACATCCCGGGCATCGAACTGGAAGGCTCCTTCGGCGGCGCCGACTTCGTCTCCTGGTACGACGGGCACCCCGACGTTTCCCGCGAATGGCCTCTCGACGCCAGCTCGGTGGCCGTGCTCGGCAACGGCAACGTGGCACTCGACGTTGCCCGGGTCCTCTCCAAGCACGCCGACGACCTCCTCGTGACCGAAATTCCGGATAACGTCTACGCCGGGCTCAAGGCTTCCCCGGTGACCGATGTGCATGTCTTCGGTCGCCGCGGTCCGGCGCAGGTGAAGTTCACTCCGCTGGAGCTCCGCGAGCTGTCCCACTCCAAGGACGTGGACATCATCCTCTACGCCGAGGACTTCGAGTTCGACGAAGAGTCGGACCGCCAGATCCAGACGAACAACCAGACCAAGACCATGGTGGGCACGCTCACCAACTGGATCGCCGAGCAGCCCGAGGACCTCTCCGAGCTCAAGGCATCCCGCCGGCTGCACCTGCACTTCCTGCACAGCCCGGTGGAAATCGTGGATTCCGCAGAGACCCCGGGCAAGGTTGCCGCGATCAAGTTCGAGCGCACCGAGCTGGACGGCACAGGCAACGCGCGTGGTACCGGCGAGATCGTCGACTACCCGGTCCAGGCCGTGTACCGCGCGATCGGCTACTTCGGTTCCGCACTGCCGGACGTTGAGTTCGACCACAAGCGCGGGGTCGTCGCGAACGACGGCGGCCGCGTGCTGGACGCTTCCGGCGAGCACGTTCCCGGCCTCTACGCCACGGGATGGATCAAGCGTGGCCCCGTCGGCCTCATCGGCCACACCAAGGGCGACGCACTGGAGACGGTCACGTACCTCTTGGAAGACCGTGAAAACCTGCCGTTTGCCGCCGTTCCCGAGGCGGACGCCGTCGTCGAGCTCCTGGACGCCCGCGGTGTGAAGTTCACCAGCTGGGAAGGTTGGCTGGCCCTGGACGCCCACGAGCTCGCTCTGGGTGCCGCAGCGTCCGACGCCGGCACCTCGCACGGCGTCGAGGTCCAGCGCGAACGCATCAAGGTTGTGCCGCGTGAGGACATGGTGGATATCTCCCGCGACGGCGTGGCTGCCCAGGTCTAAATCTCCAACGCGGGGTCACTTAGCGCCCATCCGGAGCATCGGAATGGGCGCTAAGTGACCCCGCGTTGCGCGTTATCGGGGCTAAACTTTCCGCATGGACGTCGTCGTCGTCGAAACGACCCAATTGGGGGACCGCAGCTACCTCGTTCACGACGGCACGGTGGCGCTCGTGATCGACCCCCAGCGTGACACCGACCGCGTCGAAACAGCGGCCCGCGCTGCGGGAGTGGCCATCACGCATGTCGCTGAGACCCACCTCCACAACGACTACCTCACCGGCGGGCTCATCCTTGCCCGTGACCACAACGCCCGCTACCTGGTGAATGCGGCGGACAACGTAGCGTTTGAGCGGGAGCCGGTTGTCCCGGGGCAAGCGTTCAAGGTAGGCAGACTTTCAGTCAAGCCCGTGGCCACGCCGGGCCACACGCACACACACCTGGCCTACGTCGTTTCGGACCCCGACGCCGGCACTGGCGTCCGGCTAGCCGTGTTCTCGGGTGGCAGCCTGCTTTACGGCTCTGTGGGCCGGACGGATTTGATCGGCCCGGAGGAGACCGCCGGACTGGCCCATGATCAGTACGCCTCGGTCCGGCGGCTCGTCGCTGAGGCAACCCCCGACGCGATCCTGTATCCCACCCATGGCTTCGGTTCGTTCTGCTCCATCGGTCCCGCGAGCAGGATCCCCGCATCGACGATCGGGGAGCAGGCCGCAACCAACCATGCGCTCACTGACCCGGACGAAGACCACTTTGTCAGGCACCTCCTGGCGAATGTCTCGGCCTACCCGAGCTACTACGCGCATATGAGCCCGCTCAATGCACTCGGTCCGGGCCCGGCGATACTCGACATGCCGGAATCCGTGGAACCCGCCGAACTGGAGCGCAGGCTCGAGGCCGGGGAATGGGTGGTGGACCTGCGCAACCGGGTCGCGTTCGCCGCGAGCCACCTGCGTGGCAGCGTGGCCTTTGAATACGGGACGGGATCGAGCTTCACGAGCTACCTCGGTTGGGTCCTGCCATGGAACCAGCCGCTGACCCTGCTGGGTGCCCATGCCGACGTCGAAAAGGCCATCCGCGACCTCGCAAGGATCGGATTCGACTCCCCTGATGCCGCCGTCGGCGTGGATCCCGGGGCTCTGGCACCCGGCGCGTTGTTGGTGCAGTATCCGATCACCGACTGGGCCGGGCTGATGCGGGACCGGGCGCCGGGCGAAACGGTGCTGGACGTGCGCCGTACCGAGGAATTTTCCGCCTCACACGTCCAAGGCGCGGCGAATGTTCCGTTGCACGAGCTTTTGCACCGTGTGGACGAATTGCCGACGGCCAGGATCTGGGTGCATTGCACTTCCGGTTATCGGGCAAGCGTCGCCGCAAGCCTGTTGCATCGTGCAGGCCGCGACGTGGTTCTCATCGACGCGCCCTTCCGCGAGGCAGCTGATGCCGGCGTCGAGCTGACGGGCGCCGCTTCAGGCTAGATCCCGGGGCCGCCGCGGACGCTCGCTCACCTTTGGGGTATTTCCTGCGGACGCTCGCTCACCTTTGGGGTATTTCCTGCGGACGCTCGCTCACTAGATGTGAGCGGTCGTCCGGGAAAATGGCGTCAGCTGTTGAGCCACTCCGCGGCAAAGTCCAAGTTGCGGTACACGCTCGCGACGGCGGCAGCTTCGTCGCGTGCTTCGATGGCGTCAGCCAGTTCGTCGTGGCCTTCGTGCGGGATGCCGTTGAAGCCGGCCTTGCGTTGCTGGCGCAGCAGATCGTCGTTGAAGACCCCGCCGAAGGAAACATACAACTGGTGCAGCAACGGATTGCCTGAAGCCAGCGCCACCCGTTCGTGGAAATCCCAATCGGCCCGGGCCCAGGCGGGGTAGTCGGCCGCGAGCCAAGCGTCGTGGCGTGCTTGGAGGAGGGCCCGCATGGCGGCGATGTCCTCGGCGGTAGCGTGCTTCGTGGCCAGGCGGGCGGCTTGGGTGTCGAGCCCCACCCGGACTTCGACTACGTGCTCCTGCGTGTGTTCCTTGTACATCCGCTGGGCTGCGCCGGAGATCTCGCTCGTGGCCCGGACATACGTTCCGTCACCCCGGCGGACCTCCAACATGCCGCTGTGGGCCAAAGCTTTGATGGCTTCGCGGAGCGTCCCGCGCGAGACTCCGAGCGAGGCCATGAGCTCCGGCTCGGCCGGAATCTTCTCCTGCAGGGGCCACTCACCGGACTGGATCATGCCGCGCAGTTGCCTGGTGACTTCCTCGGCCAAGGCGGGCCGGTGCGAAGGTGTCAGGCTCATGCAACAGGCCTTGGTCCGGCCTTGATCGGCGTCCGTTTGCTGGTCAGCTGGTGGCCCGTCACCATGAGGGCCAGCGCCACCAAGGCAAGGAGTGCCAAGGGAAGGGTCCAAGCGCCGGTGGCACTGTGGAGCAGTCCCATGCCGAACGGTCCCAACGCCGCGATCAAGTACCCCACGGACTGGGCGACAGTGGACATGGCGGTGGTCTCCGCCGTCGTACGCCCGCTGCGGCTGATGATCACGAGGACCAGGGGGAAGATGCCCAGGCCGAAACCGAACATCACGGCGGGAACCGAGGCGAACGACGTCGGCAGCAGAAGCATTGCGGGGATGGCCAGAAGAGTGGTCCCGCTGCCGAGGTACAGGGCAGGCCGCATCATCCCGGGCCGCGAGCCGATGGCCAACAGGATCATGCCGGCGGCCACGGACACCAGCTGCATGAGGCCGAACTGGAGTCCGCTCTCGGAGGCGCTGAGACCCTGGGTTGTCAGGATGTAGGCAAACCAGCTCATCACGGCATACGCCAGGAGCGCCTGGAGCGTGAAGATGGACGTGATGAGGAATCCCAGCCGGGTGCGCAGGAGCGGCCACATCGACACGTGCTCTTGGCTGGCTTTGCGTGATGAGCGGTGGGTGTGGAGGACCATCGGAAGGAAGCCAAGGAGTGCGGCGACGCCAAGGAGGCCCCATGCCGCCAGGCCCATTGACGGCGACCCTAGCTGCTGGGCCAAGGGGACGCTGACCGCCGCGGCGAAGGTGGCACCGCCGGACATGGTGAACGTGTAGAGGCCGGTCATCATGGACGTCTTACTTGCATAGTGTTCGCGGATGTACGACGGCATGGCCACGTTGCACACCGCCAGGCCGGACATCGCTAGCACTGTTCCGGCGAGGAGGGCACCGGTTGCGGGGACGCTGCGGACCAGGAGCCCGGCGGCCAACATGGCGAGCGCGACGAAGATCGATTTCTCGACGCCGATCCGGCGCGATAGCCACGAGGTACCCAAACCCGCGACGGCGAAGCACAGCAAGGGGATCGACGGAAGAATCGACGCGACGAGCGCCCCGTATCCGAGGAATGCCTGCAAATCGTGGAACAGCGCCGCCGCGCTCGTGATGCCGGCGCGCAGGTTCAGGCCGATGAGGATGACGGCGATGATCCCGACGACGGCGACCACCCTGGATTTCGGCGCGACCGTACCGCCGCTGGTGGGCACAGTTGTTGTTTCCGTTGCGTGGGGAGTCGGGTGAGTTGAGGCCATGCTTAAAGGTTAGACGTTTGATGTTTGGCGCGCGAAGTTTTGTGGCGAATCTCTCTGTGCCGCGGCGGGAGCCCAACTGACTCGCACTTATTGTCGTTTTGGACGCTCATAACGACAACAAATGCGAGTTAGTTGGGGAGGGCCGACGACGGCGGGTGGGGAGGGCCGACGGCGGCAGGGAACCTTAGCGCGGGTTGCGGGCGCCCAGCCGCTGCACCGCCAGGGCGAGCCACAGCTGCACGCGGTCCGGCGTCTGGGCGGGGTCGTAACCGGTGAGGTCCGTGATTTGCGCCAGCCGGTAGCGCACCGTGTTGCGGTGCAGGGTCAGGGCTTCGGCGACGGCGGCCACCGAACCATTGTGGTTGAGGTAGCTTTCCAGGGTTGAAACGAGCTCCGAGCCGTGCGCGGCGTCGAACTTGCGCAGGGGGGTGAGCGCCTCGCTGGCCATGTCCGCCAACGGCACATCCTCGCTCGCCAGCAACAGCGAGGTCAGGCTGAGCCGCTCGGGCTCGTTGACCGGCAGGCCGTGCGCCACGGCGTCGCGCGCTTCGAAGTAGCTCCAACGCACGCCGTTCGGCTTCGTGTACGCGCCGCCGATTCCGATCACCGCGTGGATCCCCGCCTCCAAAAGATGATCACTGAGGTCCTTGGCGAGCGCGCTCGCGGAACTGCCGTCGTCGGGCACTACCGTCACCAGGTCCTTCCCGACGACGGCGGTCACCCCGCCGTCGAGCGACTGCGGAAGCGAGGTGCTCCCGAGTTGCTTGTGATGGGCTGTTGAAACCACCAGCAGCACCACGTTCTTGCGCGTGCTGTTGATTCCGACGCCGGCCAGGCGGCGGGCACCCTCCACCGAGTCCAGGGTGCCGTGGATGACATCGTCCAGTACCTGGCCCGCCAAGGCCCGTTGGCTCTGGCGCTGCTTGACCATGTTGTTGAGTTCCACGCTGATCAGGTTCTGCGCATAACTGACAATCCCGGTGTCCCCGAAGGGTTGCCTGATCCATAGCGTGCAGGCGTCGCGACGGCCTGTCGGGATGGGAAAGGACGCCCAATCGTCAGCCGTCGGCGCGGGTTTGCCAGGCACGCTGTTGTAGAGCTGGGCGCTGAACTGGGTGAGCGCGATATCGGTCCGGAGCATGCTGCCCAACTGCTTGAGCAATTCGCCGAGGCCGCCACCGGTCAGCAGGGCCCGGGCCAGGATCTGGTGGCCGGCGATGAGGCGCTCCAGCTTGGAGTAGTGGTCGGCGGATTGGGAATCGGCCACGAGTTTGCCGATGGCGATGAAAGGGGTCTCGTAGGGGACCTCCACGAGGGGCAGGCCCCAGCGGTTCGCTTCCGCAACGAGGGCGGAGGGCACGGCTTCGTGGGTCAGCCCGGTACCGAAGCCGATGCCGACTGCTCCCGCGCGCTGGACCTGGCGCACGAAACGGCGCTGTTCCGCGGCGCCGTTGAGCCTGAGCCCCGTGGTCAGGATCAGTTCGCCGCCATTGAGGAAGCGTTGGGGATCTTCCTGCTCGGTCACGGCCACCCATCGGATGTCTTCGTTCCAGGTGGTTTCCGCGAGGCCGGCTTTGCGGAGTCGAAGTGAGGGGACGGCGACGAGCGCGGCGAGTGACATTGCCATGCCAAAAAGGATATCCCTGCACTGGTCATTCGCACTAAGTCATGGTGGTCGGGGTGTGCACCTGACTATTCCGCGCTGCGGGGTGCTGGCATAGGCTCGGAGCAGCTGCAACCAATGCCTAGACACCGAAAGAGGTTGTACACCGTGGTCCAAACCTTGCAGAACTTCATCAACGGCGAGTTCGTCACGCCGGCAGGCACCGAACTGCTCGACATCGTGAACCCCACCAACGGAGAGATTGTGGCCCATGCGCCTATCTCCACGGCGGCCGACGTCGATGCCGCCATGAACGCGGCGAAGGAAGCCTTCAAGTCCTGGAAGCATGTCACGCCGGGCCAGCGCCAGCTCATGCTGCTCAAGCTCGCCGACGCCATCGAGGCCAACAGCGATGAGCTCGTTGAGGCACAGCACCGCAACACCGGCCAGGTCCGCGCCCTCATTGCATCCGAGGAAGTTGCCGCCGGTGCAGACCAGCTCCGCTTCTTCGCCGGCGCCGCGCGCATCATGGAAGGCAAGTCCGCAGGCGAATACTTCGAGGGCCACACCTCGTACGTCCGCCGCGAACCGATCGGCGTCGTGGCCCAGGTTGCCCCGTGGAACTACCCGTTCCTCATGGGTATCTGGAAGATCGGCCCAGCCCTCGCCGCAGGCAACACCGTTGTTCTCAAGCCCTCTGACACCACGCCGGAATCCACCTTGGTCCTGGCCCGCCTGGCGGGGGAGATCTTCCCGGCCGGCGTCCTCAACGTGGTCCTCGGCAACGGAGCCACCGGGTCCATGATGGTCGAGCACAAGGTCCCGGGCCTCGTCTCGATCACCGGTTCCGTCCGTGCCGGCATTGCCGTAGCCAGCGGAGCGGCCAAGGGCCTCAAACGTGCCCACCTGGAGCTCGGCGGCAAGGCCCCGGCCATCGTCTTCAAGGACGCCGACATCAAGAAGAGCGCAGCGGCCATCGCCGAATTCGCCTTCTTCAACGCCGGCCAGGACTGCACGGCCATCACCCGCGTGCTGATCGAGGACTCCATCCACGACGACATGGTTGCCGCGATGGTGGAGCACACCAAGACGCTGCACACGGGTTCGCAGAACGACGACGAGAACTACTTCGGCCCGCTCAACAACGTGAACCACTTCAACGCCGTGAACTCGGTAGTGGAGCACCTCCCGGCCAACTGCAAGATCGAAACCGGCGGCCACCGCGCAGGTGAGAAGGGCTTCTTCTTCGAGCCCACCATCATCACCGGCGCCAAGCAGACTGATGACGTCGTCCAGAAGGAAACCTTCGGACCCGTCATCACCGTCCAGAAGTTCACCACCGAGGCCGAGGCACTCGAGCTCGCGAACGACGTCGAATACGCCCTGGCCTCCAGCGTCTGGACCACGGACCATGGCACCGCGATGCGGATGAGCCGCGACCTGGACTTCGGCGCGGTCTGGATCAACACCCACATCCTGCTGACCGCTGAGATGCCCCACGGCGGCTTCAAGCAGTCCGGCTACGGCAAGGACCTGTCCATGTACGGCGTCGAGGACTACACGCGCATCAAGCATGTCATGTCCGCCCTTGATGCCTAACTCAGGCGCCTAGCGCCCGACGCCCACACACGGCAAGCATAAGAAAGAAAGAACCATCATGACCGCAACAGCACATGAAATCACCTACCGCCTGGACCAGAAGCGCAGCATCAACGGCGCCTTCCCCGGCCCCAAGTCGCAGGCCCTGAACGAGCGCCGCGCCGCCGTCGTCGCTGCCGGTGTGTCCTCGGGCGTGCCGGTCTACGTTGAGGATGCCGACGGCGGCATCATCCGCGACGTCGACGGCAACTCCTTCATCGACCTCGGCTCCGGCATCGCCGTCACGAGCGTTGGTGCTTCGGACCCCGCGGTCGTCGCCGCCGTCCAGGACGCTGCAGCGCACTTCACCCACACCTGCTTCATGGTCACCCCGTACGAGGGCTACGTCGCCGTCGCCGAGCAATTGAACCGCCTCACCCCGGGCGACCACGAGAAGCGCACCGTGCTCTTCAACTCGGGCGCCGAAGCAGTGGAGAACGCCGTCAAGGTGGCACGCCTGGCAACCGGCCGTGACGCCGTCGTCGCTTTCGACCACGCCTACCACGGCCGCACCAACCTGACCATGGCGCTCACCGCCAAGGCCATGCCGTACAAGACCAACTTCGGCCCGTTCGCGCCCGAGGTCTACCGCATGCCGATGAGCTACCCGTTCCGCGAGGAAAACCCGGAGATCACCGGTGCCGAGGCCGCCAAGCGCGCCATCACCATGATCGAGAAGCAGATCGGCGGCGACCAGGTTGCCGCGATCATCATCGAACCGATCCAGGGCGAGGGCGGCTTCATCGTTCCCGCCGAGGGCTTCCTGCCGGCACTGTCCGCGTGGGCCAAGGAAAAGGGCATCGTCTTCATTGCCGACGAGGTCCAGTCCGGTTTCTGCCGCACGGGTGAATGGTTCGCCGTCAACCACGAGGGTGTTGTCCCGGACATCATCACCATGGCGAAGGGCATTGCCGGCGGCCTCCCGCTGTCCGCGATCACCGGCCGCGCGGACCTGCTCGACGCCGTCCACCCGGGCGGCCTCGGCGGCACCTACGGTGGCAACCCGGTTGCTTGTGCGGCGGCCCTCGCTGCCATCGGCACCATGGAGCAGCATGACCTCAACGCCCGGGCCCGCCACATCGAGGAAGTCGCACTCGGCCGCTTGCGTGAGCTCGCTTCGGAAGTTCCCGCCATCGGCGACGTCCGCGGCCGCGGCGCCATGCTGGCCATCGAACTGGTACAGGCCGGCTCCAAGGAACCGAACGCGGAACTGACCAAGGCCGTTGCCGCTGCGTGCCTCCAGGAAGGCGTCATCATCCTGACCTGCGGCACCTACGGCAACGTCATCCGTCTGCTGCCGCCGCTGGTCATCAGCGACGAACTGCTCCTGGACGGCCTCGAGGTCCTGGCTGCAGCCATCAAGGCCAACGCTTAGCCGCAACCTCCAGGCGGACATGCCCGCCTCTACGCACCAAGGATGGACATAGTGTGACTATGTCCATCCTTGGCGTTTAACAATGAGCATGTCCATTGGACGTCAATGAGCATGTCCGCTGGCGCTGGGTAGCGCTGGGCAGGTCCGGCGGTCCTAGGCCGCGCTGAGCCGTGCGTTTTTCCTGATGACCGAGTTCTTGCGTGCCGTGCGCAGCATGTCGAGGGTCAGGAGCAGCAGCGCCAGCCACACGATCCCGAAGCCCACCCAGCGGTCCGGCGTCATGGTCTCGTGGAGGACCGCCAAAGCCACGATGAACTGGAGGATCGGCGCGAAGTATTGCAGCAGGCCGATGGTGGTCATGGGCAGGCGGCGTGCGGAGGCACCGAAGAAGAGCAGGGGCACGGCGGTGATGATGCCCGAAGCCGCCAGCAGCCAGAAGTGGCCCGGGCCGTTGCTTCCCAAAGTACCTGCTCCCGTGAGGCCAAGGACAAGCATGGTGGCGCCGGCAACGGGAGCGAGGACCACGGTCTCCACCGTGAGGCTCGTGATGGCATTGACCTTCGGCCCTACGCGCTTCTTCACGAAACCGTAGAGGCCAAAGCTGAACGCCAGGACCAAAGCGATCCACGGCAGCTTTCCATAGGAAACCGTCAGGACGCCGACGGCGATGAATCCGATCACGACGGCGGCCCACTGGAGCGGGCGGAGCGTTTCCTTCAGGACGAACACCCCAAGGAGCACCGACACGAGCGGGTTGATGAAATAGCCGAGCGAAGCTTCGACCGCGTGCCCGGTGGTGACGCCGAAGGTGTACGTCAGCCAGTTGATGGCGATCAGCCCGGCAGCCATCGCGAGCGGTCCGAGGACGGCCCGGTCCCTGAAGGCATTGCCGAGGAGGCGCCACGTCCGGGTGATGGTGATGAGCAGGGCGCAGAAAATGAGCGACCACACCACCCGGTTGGCGACGATTTCCACGGCTCCGGCGGGTTGCAGCACCACGAAGTAGAGCGGAAGCAGGCCCCACAGGCCGTACGCCCCGATACCGAACACGACGCCCGCCGTCGTCTCCTTCTTTGCCGTGGCAGCAGCGGCGGCTGAAGCTGAAGAAGCACTGGTGTTGGACTGGGCAGGCACGGTTTGCTCGGGCGTAGACACAAAGTCAACAACATCACATTTTGCGAGGGTATTCCTGACCGTACGGCCGGAAAGTTTTTGTGATTCTCCTCGCCCGGTTGTGTCACCTCCCGCCACGTACTGCCGCTCCGGCCACAACTGAGAACTAGAATTGGAAACTGCGCGCCCCACTACGCGGGGCGGTTTCCTGTCTCAGAAGGGTTCACGGTGTCCAACTCGGCCGAAACCACCTCAAAACGTCCATTGCGCGTCGCCATTGTCGGCGCAGGACCGGCCGGCGTGTACGCCGCGGATATCCTGACCAAATCGAATGAGGTCAAGGATGGCGACGTCGAGGTCAGTATCGACCTTTTCGAGGCATACCCCGCACCGTACGGCCTGATCCGCTACGGCGTTGCCCCGGACCACCCCCGCATCAAAGGCATCGTCAACGCGCTGCACAAGGTCCTGGACCGCGGAGACATCCGCTTCCTCGGCAACGTGACGTACGGCCGCGACCTCACGCTGCATGACTTCCGCTCTTTCTACGACGCCGTGATCTTCTCCACCGGGGCCATCAAGGACGCGGAGCTGAACATCCCGGGCATCGAGCTTGAAGGCTCCTTCGGCGGAGCCGATTTCGTCTCCTGGTACGACGGCCACCCCGACGTGCCACGCGAATGGCCGCTGGATGCCAAGGAAGTAGCAGTCATAGGGAACGGCAACGTGGCGCTGGACGTGGCCCGCATGCTCTCCAAGCACGCCGATGACCTCCTGGTGACCGAAATCCCGGACAACGTGTATGCGGCCCTCAAGGCTTCCCCGGTCACGGATGTCCACGTCTTCGGCCGGCGCGGTCCAGCCCAGATCAAGTTCACTCCGCTGGAACTGCGCGAGCTCTCGCACTCCAACGACGTGGACATTGTCCTGTACCCGGAAGATTTCGAGTTTGACGAAGCCTCGGACGAGGCCATCCGCAGCAACAACCAGATCAAGACCATGGTCAACACGCTGACCAACTGGCTCGTCGAGGAACATGCCGAAGCTGAGCAGCCCTCGTCCCGGCGGTTGCACCTGCATTTCCTGCACAGCCCGGTGGAGATCGTTTCCGAAGACGGCTCCGGGAAAGTGTCCGGCATCAAGTTCGAGCGCATGCAACTGGACGGCACAGGCAACGCCAAGGGCACCGGCGAGTTCGTGGACTATCCGATCCAGGCCGTGTACCGCGCCATCGGCTACCACGGTTCCCCGCTGGACGAACTTGAGTATGACGCCCGCCGCGGTGTCATTCCGAACGACGGCGGACGGGTGCTGGACGCCGACGGCAAGCCGGTGCCCGGGATCTACGCCACCGGCTGGATCAAGCGCGGACCGGTCGGCCTGATCGGGCACACCAAGGGCGACGCCCTGGAGACCATCGGGTGCCTCCTGGAGGACCGCCTCACCCTGCCCCCGGCCGAAAACCCGGATCCGCAGGCCATCATCAACCTCCTGGAAGAACGGGGCATCGAGTACACCACCTGGGAAGGCTGGAACAAGCTCGATGCGCACGAAGTAGCCCTCGGTGCCGCATGGACCGCCGAAAACCCGGACGCCGGCGTCGTACGCGAACGCATCAAGGTGGTTCCACGTGAGGACATGATCGAGATCTCGCGCGGCTAGCGGCTCGCCGCCGGGTGGCGGCGAAACCGTGGGTGTGGGCCGTAGGCTGCGTTCCGGAACGCAGCCTACGGCCCACTGCCGCGAATTCGATCGTACGACCCTACGCCAGCCGGGCAATGCTCCGGCGGATCGGTCGCGGCGCGGTTCCGTCGGAGAAGAGTTCGGGCGTGGCTGCCTGAATGCGCTTGACGTCGTCGAACACGCCCCGCAGGTGGATACGCAGCGAATGGTCCGCGCCGACGGGATCGTTGGTCTCCAGGGCATCCACGATTGCGGTGTGCTGCTCGATCAAGGTCGACACCGGCCGGGTATCAATGAGGCTCAGCCGTCGTGCACGGTCCAAATGCGCCTTGGCTGAATTGACTGCGGTCCATGCTGTTTCGTGGCCCGCGAGGCGCAGCAGTTCACGGTGGAAGTCCTCGTCCAGCCTGAAGAATTCGTCGACGTCGCCGGCGGCCTCGGCATCCCACTGATCTTTGAGTATTTCGCGCAGGCCTGCGAGCCCGTCGCTATCAACCACCGCGTCCCTCAGGGAGGCACATTCAATGGCTTCCCTGACGAACTGTGCCTCGGAGACCCTGCCGAGGTCCACCAAGGAGACGAAAGAGCCAATCTGCGGAAAGACCTGGACCAGGCCTTCTTCGCGCAACAGAATCAGGCTTTCCCTGACCGGAGTCCTGCTGACTCCCAGCTCCTGGGCCAGTTCGTTTTCGGACAACGGCTCTCCGGGAGGCAACTGGAGGGAAATGATCCGACGCCGGAGGGTGTCCAGGGTCTGGTCCCGCACTGAAAGCCGGGGAGCCTGTTCACTTGCTGGTTTCTTGGTAGCCACATGTCCAGTCTAGTAGCCGTTGACAGACTAGAATGGTAGTGCTTGTATGGTAGTAACAATTCCAGTTCAACCCAGCCTCGCCACGGGGCTGCGCCACAAGGGCTGGCATTCCTCCCGAGAACTCTCCGATTTCACTTTTCATCGCCTGCAAAGGAGCAATTGATGACCGAGAGCATCGCCCCACCCACCGCCGAGCCAGGCACCAGGAACACCCGTGACCTTGCCAAGGTTGCCGTTTCCGGTTGGCTCGGCACGGCCATGGAATTCATGGACTTCCAGCTCTACTCCCTGGCCGCGGCCATCGTCTTCAACAAGATCTTCTTCCCCGAGGTGAGCCCGGTCATCGGCTTGATTGCCGCGATGGCGACCTACGGCGTCGGGTACGTCGCGCGGCTCGTCGGAGCCATCTATTTCGGGCGCATGGGCGACCGGATCGGGCGCAAGAAGGTCCTCTTCATCACCATCGCGCTCATGGGCGCGTCCACCACCCTGATCGGTGTGCTCCCCACCTACGCCATGATCGGTATTTGGGCCCCGATCCTGCTTGTCGCACTGCGCCTTATCCAAGGCTTTGGCGCCGGCGCGGAAATCGCGGGAGCAACGGTGATGCTCGCGGAATACGCATCCGCCCGCCGTCGCGGCCTGATCTCTTCCCTCGTATGCCTCGGAACCAACTCCGGCACGCTTGGCGCGTCGGCGCTTTGGGCGATCCTCGTCGCAGCCCTTCCCCAAGACCAGTTGCTCAGCTGGGGCTGGCGCATTCCGTTCCTCGCCAGTTTCGTGCTGATGATTTTCGCTGTCTGGATCCGCCGCTCCCTCAAAGAGAGCCCGGTGTTCGAGGAGCGCGCTGACGTCGTTGATGGCGTGGCACTTTCCAAGCAGGACATCAAGGAGAACGCAAAGACCCCGGCCACCAGCACTATCGAAGCGGCGCTGCACCAGCGCAAGGGCAAGGCGTTCCTGATCGCGCTCGGCCTCCGATTCGGCCAGGCAGGCAACTCCGGCCTCGTTCAGACATTCCTGGTCGGCTACCTCGCCACGGTTTTGCTGGTGGACAAGAGCGTCGGCACTGCGGCCATCGTTTACGGCTCGCTGCTGGGCTTTGTCACTATCCCGGTCATGGGCCTCCTGGGCGACCGTTTTGGCCGACGTCCCCTATACCTGGTCCTGAGCGCCTTGACCGCATTGTTCGCCATCCCCATGATGCTGATGATCACCAGCGGCAACACTGGCCTCATCACCGTGGCCATGGTGGTCGGACTGAACCTGGGCGTCCTCAGCCTCTTCGCCATGGAGAGCGTCACCATGGCCGAGTTCTTCGGAGCACGCACCCGCTTCACGCAGTTGGCCTTGGCCAAGGAGATCGGCGGCATCCTCGCCACGGCCATCGGCCCGCTGTTGGCCGCAACGCTCACCGCAGTAACCGGTCACTGGTGGCCGCTGGCTGCAATGCTCATCGGGTACTCGCTGATCACCCTGGTGTCCGCCGCGGTCGGGCCTGAAGTCCGTGGCCGTGACATGGTCCGTCTGGAAGACGCCGTATGAAAGCTGTCGTGGTCCACGGAGCCAACGACCTCCGCATCGACGAGCGTCCGGAACCCGTCGCAGGGCACGGCGAGGTGGTGCTCAACGTGGAGTGGGGCGGGATCTGCGGCTCCGACCTGTCCTATTGGAAGCACGGTGCGTCCGGCACCGCGACGCTCAATTCGCCGCTCGTCCTGGGCCACGAGATTGCCGGGTGCATCGCCCAGTTGGGTTCCGGCGTCGAGAATTTCGACGTCGGCCAGCCGGTCACCGTGCACCCCGCGGAACTCGTAGGGGACGGGGTCCTGCCCGTGCGCCTGGCTGGGCGCACCAACCTGTATCCGCACGTCCGGTACTTCGGGTCGGCCGCCTTTGACCCGCACACGGACGGTGGCTTCAGCGAACGGAAGCGCGTCCGGGCATCGCAGCTCAGGTCCCTGCCCGACGGCGTCGACACGTTGCGCGGTGCGCTCGCTGAACCGCTCGCCGTTGCCATGCATGCCGTCGGAAGGGCGGGATCCCTCGCCGGGCGGGACGTCTTGGTGAATGGTGCGGGTCCGATCGGTTCCCTGGTGATTGCTGCTGCCAAGTACGCGGGAGCCAGGACTGTCATCGCGACGGACATCAACGACGCCTCGCTCCGGATCGCGAAGTCCATGGGGGCCGACGAAGTGCGCAATGTCGCAAGCGGCGGCGCGCTTCCCGACGACGTCGAACTGGTTTTTGAGGCCTCCGGGGTTCCAGGCGTGCTCGGCCGCGTCCTTCGCGCCGCAGCGCGTGGCGGAACGGTGGTTCAGGTGGGGAACCTGCCCGGCGCCCCGAGTCCCTCAGCTCTCGGCGACCTTGTGACGCGCGAAATCACATGGATCGGCTCTTATCGTTTCGTCGACGAAATCAGCGATGCCTTGGTGGCCATGGCCAACGGCCTGGATGTCTCACCTGTCATCACGCATAAATTCGCCATTGACCAGGCCGCCGAAGCCATGACGGTTGCCACGGACCCGGCATCCGGCAGCAGCAAAGTCATGCTGCAGCTGAGCCAAGCCAATTAACTCGCAGTAGGTGTCGTTTTGACGGCTCAAAACGACACCTACTGCCACCTACTTGAAGGACCAAGCAGTGAAGATCACCGACGCACGGGTAGTGGTTTCGTCTCCGGGACGAAATTACGTCACGCTCGTTATTGAAACCGAGGACGGCATCACCGGCATCGGCGACGCCACGCTCAACGGCCGCGAACTGGCTGTGGCGTCCTATCTGTCCGAGCACCTCTGCCCGCTGCTGATCGGCCGCGACGCACGCCGCATCGAGGACACCTGGCAGTATTTCTACAAGGGCGCGTACTGGCGCCGCGGCCCGGTGACCATGACCGCGATCGCCGCTGTCGACGTCGCGCTCTGGGACATCAAGGGCAAGGCGGCCGGCATGCCGGTCTATGAGCTCCTGGGCGGGGCGGCCCGCGAAGGCGTCATGGTCTACGGCCACGCCAGCGGATCCAGCCTTGAGGATCTGGAGGCGGACTTCCAGCACCACCTTGACCTCGGCTACAAGGCCATCCGTGCCCAGGCGGCGGTTCCCGGGCTGGAAAAGACGTACGGGATCGCACCCGTCGACGGCAAGACCTACGAACCGGCAAGCGGCAACGTCCCGCAAGAAGACACGTGGGAGACCACGGCGTACCTGGATTTTGCGCCGAAGATGATGGCCCACGTGCGGGAACAGTTCGGTTACGGCATCCACGTGCTCCACGACGTCCACCACCGGCTCACGCCCATTGAGGCAGCCCGGCTTGGTGCCTCGTTGGAGCAGTACCGGCCGTTCTGGATCGAGGATCCGACGCCGGCGGAGGACCAGTCGGCGTTCCGGCTGATCCGCCAGCACACGACGACGCCCATCGCCGTCGGGGAAGTGTTCAACTCCATCTGGGATTGCCAGCAGCTCATCACGGAACGCCTCATCGATTACATCCGCACTTCGGTTTCGCACGCAGGCGGGATCACGCACTTGCGCCGCATTTTCTCCCTTGCGGACCTCTACGGCGTCCGCTCCGGCTCCCACGGCGCCGGCGACCTCTCGCCGGTCTCCTTCGCCGCGGCCCTGCACGTGGACATGAGCATCCCGAACTTCGGCATCCAGGAATACATGGGTCACAGGGATCCGGCAGGCGAGGTGTTCAAGACGTCCTACACTTTCACTGACGGCTACATGCACCCGGGCGACGCTCCCGGCCTCGGGGTGGAGTTCGACGAACAGGCAGCGCTGATGTTCCCCTTCGACCCGAAGTATCTGCCGATCAACCGCCGCCTCGACGGCTCCGTCCACGATTGGTGAGGGCGCGACCGGTGAACACTGCGAACCCGCTCCAAAGGGAGCCCTTCGACGTCGTCGTAATGGGTGAAATCCTCCTCGAGGTCGCCACGGATGTACCCGTTGGACACGGTGTACCGGCGCAGCTCGGCATCTCCGGCGACGCGCTGAATGTCGCTGCGTCGGCCGCCGCGGCGGGCGCCCGCGTGGGGCTGCTGGCCGTACTGGGCGACGACGATCTTGGCCAAGCGATTGCCGCCAGGATCGTCGAGCTCGGCGTTTCCACGGAGTTGCTGAAATTCAGGCCGGGACAGCAGGGCATGTACCTGGTGCACTGCGACCCCGAAGGCCAGCGGGAATTCTCCTACGCCCGCCGCGGCAGCGTTGGATCCACGCTGTGTCCCGACGATGTCGATCCGGCCGTGTTTTCGGCCGCCGGTGCCGTGGCAGCTGGCGGGATCGCCTGCGCCATTTCCAGCACATCGCGCGCGGCCGTCGCCAAAGCTGCGGAACTCTCACCCCGCTTTGTCTTCGACCCCAACTTTCGGCCGCGGCTGACCTCCGTGGAGGAAGCGACGGCGGTCCTCTCCGAACTCGCGCCCCGGGCGTTCCTTGTGACCCCATCCTTCCCCGGGGAAACATCGGCACTCCTTGGATGCGAATCCGCGGAGGATGCCGTCGATAAGCTCCGACGGCTCGGCGCGTTGCACGTCGCGGTGACATGCGGAGCTGACGGCATCCAAGTGGGGAGCGCCACCGGCTCACTGTGGGTTGACGCGATACCGGCGCCTGTCGTCGTGGACCAGACCGGCGCCGGTGACGCCTTCGTGGGAACAATGACCGCCCGGATCGTGCTCGGTGACGAGCTGACGACGGCGGCCCGCTACGGTGCCGCGGCCGCCTCCCTTGTGGTGGGTGGCAAGGGCGGAACCGGTTTCGTGCCGACGTTTGAGCAAACGCAGGCGCACAGCATCATCGACAACCACGGGCTGGACGGCCTGAGAAACGAGATCCACCATGGCTGACGCCACCCATATCCTGAAGGCTTCCCCTGTGATTCCCGTAGTCACCATCGATGATCCCCGCCGTGCTGTGCCGGTGGCCCGCGCCCTGGCCGACGGCGGGGTCCGGATCATCGAGCTGACGCTCCGCACGGACAGTGCCCTCGATTCGCTCAAACTCATCGCAGAGGAAGTGCCGGACATCCTGCTCGGTGCTGGAACAGTCCTCACCCCCGGCCAGGCCGATGCGGCAGTGGCCGCGGGCGCCCAGTTCCTGGTCAGTCCGGGTGTCACACCCGCCCTGCTGGGGCACATGCTCACCCTTGACCTTCCGGTACTCCCTGGCGTCGCCACCGTCGGGGAAATCATGGCGCTTTTGGAGCAGGGACTCCAGGCGATGAAGTTCTTCCCTGCGGGCCCGGCCGGCGGCCCCGACTACGTGGCTGCCATCGGAGCGCCCGTCCCGCAGGTCACGTTCTGTCCTACAGGGGGCATCAGCCTGGCGTCAGCGCCCGAATACCTGAAGCTAGCGAATGTCTCTTGCGTCGGAGGCAGCTGGCTGACACCCCGCGGTGCTATCGAAAACGGCAATTGGCAGTTCATCACCGAACTCGCTCAACAGGCTGCCGCTCTCGCTGTCGCCCCATAGGCAAAGCCGTGCGACGCAACTAGACTGGCCCGTACTGTGCTGCGTCCGGTTTTGGGAGTTCGATGAAGAATCCGATCCATCCGGCAGCTTCGGTCTCCGACCCCGCCGAGCTGCTGCAGCATCACGCTCGGGCAGGGCACGAGCAACTGGAATCGTGGCGTTATGGTCTCCGGGACGCCACGGAGCTTCCAGGCCTGCGCAAGCTGATCAAGGAATCCTGGCAGCGATCCGCGCAGCTCAAAGCGAACCCGGACCAACCCGAGGCGCCGCTGGTCATCGACCTCGACGAACTCGAGGAATACCGCCGGCAGCACCCCCTGGCCACCATCATGCCCGTCATCCAGAAGCTCCTCATCCAGCCCAGCTATGAGAGCGGCCTGCTGGTCGCCGTGGGGGATGAGCTGGGCCGCTTGCTGTGGGTGGACGGTAATCCCGCGATGCGGCGCCGCGCCGAAGGCATGATGTTCGTGGCCGGCGCGGACTGGTCCGAAGCCGCGGTCGGCACGAGTGCGCCGGGCACGGCGCTCGCGTTGGGCCGCGGCATCCAGATTTCCGGCGCCGAGCATTACAAACGCTCCGTCCACCCCTGGAGCTGCACCGCGGTTCCGTTCCACGACCCTGACTCGGGGGCCCTGCTCGGCGTCGTCGACATCACCGGCACGGAAGCCGCCGTCGCACCCCACACGCTTTCCCTCGTCGAGGCAACTGTGGCGGCCGCGCAGGCGCAATTGCGCGTGGAGAGGCTCCAGCTCGCGGCCACTAAGCACTCTGCGCCTGCCCGACGCCGGAACTCGCCTCCCGCCGCCGGCTCGCGCCAGGGGACCGGACTATACCGGAACAGCCTCCAGCTGCTGGGCCGGGACCAGGCCTTGTTGAGCATGGGAGGACGCAGTATTCCACTGTCCGCGAGGCACAGCGAGATCCTTGCGTTGCTAGGTACCCGTCCCGAGGGACTCAGCGCCGAGGAACTCGCCCTGGCCCTGTATCCGGGGGACGGCTCGAGCGTGACATTGCGCGCCGAAATGGTGCGCTTGCGGAAGGTTCTCCACGAGCTCGACCCCGCCGCGGTCCCGGAATCCCGCCCGTACCGGCTCCCGATCGACCTCGGCCAGGATGCTGCCCAGGTGCTGTCCTGCCTGCAGCGGGGCGCCCACCGCATCGCGCTGGAGATCTACAAAGGCGCGGTCCTTCCGCATTCGGAAGCACCCGGCATTGTCGAACTCCGCGAGAAGGTATCGGCGCTGTTGCGCGAGGCGGTTCTGAACGACGGCAGTGCCGAGGCGCTGCTCAAGTATGCCGGGCTGCCTGAGGCGAAGGACGACGTCGACGTCCGGCGTGCCGCCCTCAGGCTCCTGCCGCCGCGCTCGCCGAAGCGGGCCGCCGTCGTCGCCGAACTTGAACGCCTGGAAACCGAACTGTCGGCCTGACGCGGGCCCCTCGTGTGGCACTCGGGAAATACGGAGTTTCGGCCCGTATCGTAGAAGCGAGCCAAACGAAAGAAGCCTCCTCCGTGTTGAACAAACGCCTCGCCGTTGCCCTGACCATGTCCGGACTCCTTGCCGGAGCCACAGCATGCGGGGCACCTGCCCAGACAGCGCCCGCATCGGCAACGCCTTCAGCTGCGGCCACCACAGCTGCCCCTGCCGGTTGGGAACTCGATCCAGCCGCTGGCGCCCAGAGAATCAAGGCCGCAGGCCTGGATATCCTGACCGCCGAAGGCACAGCCGAGCACTATCACGCCCACCTGGACGTCCTGGTTGATGGCAAAGCCGTCACGGTCCCGGCTGAGATCGGCTTCAGTTTCGGTGCCGACGGGCAGCCCAACGGAATCTCGGCGCTGCACACCCACGACACGTCCGGCGTCATCCACATCGAAGCGCCCACGCCCGGCCTGAAGTACACACTCGGCCAAGTCCTCAGCGAGTGGGGAGTCCTGGACGGTAAGGATGCCACCGGAGCACCGCACAGCGGGACCGGCGGTTGGACCGCCTACGTGAACGGCGCAAAGCAGAATGCGCCGGTGTCGACCGTGGTTCTCAAGGCCCACGACGAGGTGGTCCTCTCCTTTGGAACCGCACCTTCGCCGGTTCCGAGCTCCTACGATTTCCCCGCAGGACTCTAACTTCCCCGGCGCGGCAGGGGAGTACGTCCCCGAAGTGATCTGAACCACAGGGTTGCAACCTGCTTGCAACCTTCCCGCTCCTACGCTGATGGCACAGCAACGCCACCATCATGCGCAGCAAAGGAGCTACAGATGACTGTTTATGCACAGCCGGGTGCCGAAGGTTCGAAGGTCACGTTCAAGGACCGTTACGAGAACTGGATCGGCGGGGAGTGGGTTGCCCCGGTCAAGGGGCAGTACTTCGAGAACATCACCCCGGTGACCGGGAAGGCCTTCTGCGAGGTGGCCCGGGGCACGGCCGAGGACATCGAGCTGGCACTGGACGCCGCGCACAAGGTGGCTCCTTCCTGGGGCAAGACCTCTGCGACAGAACGCGCCGCGATCCTGAACAAGATCGCCGACCGGATCGATGAGAACGTCGAGCTGCTTGCTGTGGCCGAGACGTGGGACAACGGCAAGCCGATCCGGGAAACCCTGAACGCGGACATTCCCCTCGCGGCGGACCACTTCCGCTACTTCGCCTCCGCGATCCGTGCCCAGGAAGGCCACTTGTCCCAGCTGGACGAAGACACCACGGCATACCACTTCCATGAGCCGCTGGGCGTGGTGGGCCAGATCATCCCCTGGAACTTCCCGATTCTCATGGCCGTGTGGAAGCTCGCCCCGGCACTTGCCGCGGGCAACGCCGTCGTCCTCAAGCCCGCAGAGCAGACTCCGTCCTCCATCCTGGTCCTCATGGAACTGATCGGCGATCTGCTGCCCGCCGGCGTCGTGAACGTGGTCAACGGGTTCGGCGTCGAGGCCGGCAAGCCTTTGGCGTCCAGCCCGCGGATCCGCAAGATCGCCTTCACCGGCGAAACCACCACGGGCCGGTTGATCAGCCAGTACGCGTCCCAGAACCTGATCCCGGTGACCCTGGAGCTGGGCGGCAAGAGCCCGAACATCTTCTTCGACGACGTCGCCGCGCAGAATGACGCGTTCTACGACAAGGCCCAGGAAGGCTTCACGCTCTTCGCCTTCAACCAGGGCGAAGTGTGCACCTGCCCCTCCCGCGCCCTGGTCCAGGAAGGCATCTACGACTCCTTCATGGCAGACGCCGTGGCGCGAACCAACAAAATCATCCAGGGCAATCCGCTGGACACGGACACCCAGCTCGGTGCCCAAGCCTCCAACGACCAGCTCGAAAAGATCCTTTCCTACATCGACATCGGACAGCAGGAAGGCGCCAAGGTCCTCACCGGCGGCGCCCGCGCACAGCTCGACGGCGACCTCGCCGGCGGCTACTACGTCCAGCCGACCATCTTCGAAGGCCACAACCGGATGCGGATCTTCCAGGAGGAGATCTTCGGCCCCGTGGTGTCCGTGACGAAGTTCAGCGACTACAACGACGCCATCGGCATCGCCAACGACACCCTCTACGGGCTCGGCGCCGGCGTCTGGTCTCGCAACGGCAACGTCGCCTACCGGGCAGGACGGGAAATCCAGGCCGGCCGCGTCTGGGTCAACAACTACCACGCCTACCCGGCCGGCGCCGCGTTCGGCGGCTACAAGTCCTCCGGCATCGGACGCGAGAACCACGCCATGATGCTGGACCACTACCAGCAGACCAAAAACCTGCTGGTCAGCTACAACGAAAACAAGCTCGGCTTCTTCTAAGCCGCGCCCCACCCGGCGGAGGGACCAATCCAGGTCCCTCCGCCGGCCCTCCCTGGCCACCCCTCAGGAAAGCAGCACCCGTACCGCACTTTTAGTTTTGACGACGCAAGGATTTCGCCAATGACGACGACAATGCAAGCAGCCGTGGTAACCGAATTCGGAAAAGAGCTACAAATCCAGTCCCTTCCCCTTCCCACTCCCGGGCGCGGGGAAGCGCTGGTCAGGGTCATCACCAGCGGTGTCTGCCACACAGACCTGCACGCCGCGGAGGGGGACTGGCCGGTCAAGCCTTCACCGCCCTTTGTGCCCGGCCACGAAGGTGTGGGCGAAGTGGTGGCCCTCGGTGAAGGCGTCACCGATCTGGCCATCGGAGACCTCGTGGGCAACGCCTGGCTCTGGTCAGCGTGTGGCGACTGCCAATTCTGCCGGACGGGTTGGGAGACCCTGTGCGAAGCCCAGAAGAACGCCGGCTACAGCGTGGACGGCTCTTTCGGGGAATACATGCTGGTGGACAGCCGGTTCGCAGCCAGGATTCCGGCAGGTTCGGATCCCGTGGAGGTCGCTCCGGTGCTGTGCGCCGGAGTCACGGTCTACAAGGGCCTGAAGATGACCGAAGCCAAGCCGGGCCAATGGGTCACCATTTCCGGCATCGGCGGCCTGGGTCACATCGCTGTCCAGTACGCAGTGGCCATGGGCCTGCGGGTTGCCGCAGTGGACATCGCCGACGACAAGCTCGCCCTCGCCAAGAAACACGGCGCCGAGCTGACGGTCAACGCGCTGCACGAAGATCCGGCGGAAGTCATCCAGCGGGACACCGGAGGCTGCCACGGGGTCCTGGTCACGGCCGTGCATCCTTCGGCTTTCGGGCAGGCGATCGGCATGGCCAGGCGTGGCGGGACCATTGTCTTCAACGGACTCCCTCCCGGCGACTTTCCTGCGCCGATCTTCGAGATTGTGCTCAAGGGCCTGACCGTCCGGGGCTCGATCGTGGGAACGCGCCAGGACTTGGAGGAAGCGCTGGACTTCTACGCGCAAGGCAAAATCCACCCGACCGTTTCCACGCGGGAGCTCTCCGAGGTAAACGCGGTCTTTGACGAAATGAAGCATGCCAAGATCGACGGCCGCGTGGTGTTGAGGTTCTAATGCGCCACAACAGGCTTGACGCCGCAGTGACGCTGCCCGGGGAAGACTTTTCCCGGGTGGCGCTCACCGCCGTTTCCAGAGAACTCCTCCGGAAGTTGTGGGAGCAGCACGGTCCGCTCATGTTCCATCAGTCAGGTGGTTGCTGCGACGGCTCCTCACCCATGTGCTACCCGGCCGGCGAATTCATTACCGGTGATTCGGACGTTCTGCTCGGACTTTTCGACATTGGCGAGCCCGAACGGCCGCAGCCTGTGGAGTTCTGGATGTCCCGGGAACAGTTCAATTACTGGTCCCACACCCATCTGACCGTGGACGTAGTGGACGGCCGTGGGAGTGGCTTCTCGGTGGAATCGCCTGAGGGGAAGCGTTTCCTTATCCGTTCCACCTTGATGGATTGGAACGTCCCCAAGCTCTGAAGATGGGCTGCGCTTTTGTCTCACGATTCGGGACAAATGTGGGGGTCCATTGGCTGGACACTACTCTTGATGAGTCTGTTTCTACCCCCTCATCAAGATTGTGGACTCTCCTATGAACCTCTTCCGGACCAAATCGATCGAGCAGTCCATTGCGGACGCCGATGAGCCCGGACGCAAGCTCAAGCGTTCCCTCAGTACTTGGGATCTGATGATCATGGGCGTTGCCGTGGCGGTCGGCGCCGGGATCTTCTCTGTTGGCGCCAAGGCCGCCGCGAACTTTGCCGGCCCGGCCGTGACGATCTCCTTTGCAGTCGCAGCCGTCACGTGTGCCTTGGCCATCATGTGCTACGCCGAGTTCGCTACCGCCATCCCGGTGGCTGGTTCCGCCTACGTCTTCACCTACGCCACGATGGGAGAAATCCTCGCCTGGATCATTGGCTGGAACCTCATTCTTGAACTGTTTACGGCTGCCGCAGTCATCGCCAAGTACTGGGGCATCTACTTGAGCAACGTGTTTGCCCTCATGGGTGTGGACATGCCCCCGGCCTTGAACATCGGCGGCGTGGATCTCTACTGGGGCGCTTTCCTGATTGTTGCGATCTTCACGGTGCTCCTCGTTCTCGGTACCAAGCTCTCCGCCCGCGTGGGCAATGTCTTCACGCTCATCAAGATCGCCGTGGTGCTGTTCGTCATTGTTGTCGGCTTCACCTACGTGAAATTCTCCAACTACGCGCCGTTTGTCCCGGCATCGCAGCCTACAGGGGGCACTGACGGCGCGGATGTCATGAAGCAGTCCTTGTTCGGCTTCCTCACCGGCGCGGTTCCGGCACAGTACGGAACGCTGGGTATCTTCGCCGGCGCAGCCTTGGTGTTCTTTGCCTTCATCGGCTTCGACGTGGTTGCGACTTCCGCGGAAGAGGTCAAGAACCCGCAGAAGACCTTGCCGCGGGGTATCTTCGGCGGGCTGGCGCTCGTGACGTTGCTCTACATCCTGGTCTCCCTCGCCCTGACCGGCATGGTGCCGTATACCCAGCTGGCGCAAGCGAAGAACCCCACTCTGACCACGGCCTTCGAGGCGGTCGGAAACACCGACGCGGCCAAGGTCATTGCCTTTGGCTCACTGATTGGCTTGACCACTGTCATCATGGTGCTGCTCATGGGCCTGGCCCGCGTGGTCCTTGCGATGAGTCGCGACGGTCTGCTTCCGCGCGCCCTGTCCAAGACCAGCGACAAGCGCTCGACGCCGGTCCGCCTCCAGATCATCTGTGGCGCTGCCGTGGCCATTGTTGCCGGTCTGACAAACGTGGATGTTCTCGAAGAGATGATCAACATCGGCACCCTCTCGGCCTTCGTCATGGTCAGCCTCGGCATCCTGGTCCTGCGCAAGAAGCGCCCGGATCTGAGGCCGGCCTTCCGGGTTCCCTTCGGCAAGGTGCTTCCGGTGGTTTCGGCCGTCCTGTGCGTCTACCTGATGACAAACCTGGCCGTGGAGACGTGGATCTTTTTCGCCGTCTGGCTGGCAATCGGCCTGGCAATCTACTTTGCCTACGGTCAGCGCCACTCCCGCCTGAACGAGAAGTTCGCGTCCGCGAAGGCCGCGGTGTCCGGGCAAGACGCTGCGTCCGACCGGGCCTCCGCGTCCGACGGGGCCTCCGCGTCCGACGGGGCCTCCGCGTCCGACGCGAGCGGCGACGACGAGGACAGCCTCAGCAAGGTCTGAACAGACACGGATTCGTTGCCGCGGCCGAACTCACGGCCGCGGCATCGACCCCAATGATTATGGCGCGGCGTGCTCGTTGACCCACTCCACGAGCGGGCGCAGCACCTCCCAACGCTTGGCGATTTCTTCCTTGGCTGAGGGCTCGGACATCCATGCCGGTTCTCCCAAGGTGACCCCTGCAGACAACGACTTGTGCTTCAAGAGCTCGGCGCGTGGATGGTCTTTGTCGAAACCACGCGGAACGGTCTTGAGCTTCTCGCCCTCCACCGTGAAACCTGCGGCGGCGATGGCATCGACGATCTTCTGGAGTTCTTCCCCGCTGGCCGGCGAATCCGTAGCGGCACGGAACCGGGCGATCTGTTCCGGGGTGCGCGAGTGGCATCCGCCGCCGATCAACAGGCCGTCTGCACTGAGCTGGAGGTAGAAGCCCACGCCCTCGTTATCGGCTGCAAATGCTCCCTGTGCCGTCTTATACGGGGACTTGTCCTGGGAGAAACGGATGTCACGGTTGGGACGGAAAACCTTGCCCGGCCCGAATCGGGGCTCAAGCTCCTCCAGCAACAGTGTCAACGGCTCTTTCACGGCGGAGTCGTAGATGTCTTTGTGCGCCAGCCACCATTCGCGGTTGTTGTTCTCTTCAAGCTCGGCATAGAAGGCGATTGCCGCTGCGGGGATCCCGGTAAATGTGCTCATGTAAGGATCCTATGGATGACAAGGCCGGGCTAGCCAGAGACGTTGTCGGCTATGTGGAAAACCTGCCGACAGCCCCCGATTTTCATGCGCTTCAAAAAAGCAACCCCGCCGCGGAGATTCCGCAGCGGGGTTGCTTCATGGGTGGCGTTGTTACAGCTTGTTGGCTGCCTCTGCAGCTGGCTCGCCTTGGCCGGCGCCGAGGTTGGCGCGCAGTTTGGCACCGAGTTCAGCATCGACGTTGGTCCAGTACTGGATGGCGCGTTCCTTGATGCCGGGGCTCTTGACGCCGCCCACGGCGCCCGTGATGGTCTCGAGCAGGCGGGCCTTGGCGCCGTCGTCGTAGACCTCGCGGTACAGCGCGCCGGCCTGGACGAAGTCGCCGTCCTCGGCGTGCAGGGAGTGCGCGGAGAGCGTCAGCTCGCCGTCGTTCTCCCAGCCACCGGCCGGGTTCTGCGGCTCAACAGCGGCCGGGCCGCCCACGGAGTTCGGTGCGTAGACCGGAACCGAAGGAGCATTGAACAGGTAACGTCCCGCGCCGTCCTGGCTGTAGTTGTTGACCTGGTTCTTCGGCTGGTTCACCGGGATCTGGGCGTGGTTGGTGCCCACGCGGTAGCGGTGTGCGTCAGCGTAGGAGAAGATGCGGGCCTGCAGCATCTTGTCCGGGGAGGCGGCGATACCCGGAACGAAGTTCGACGGCGCGAAGGTGGCCTGCTCGATCTGCGCGAAGTAGTTTTCCGGGTTCTTGTTGAGCTCCATGGTGCCCACGTGGATCAGCGGGTAATCCGAGTGCGGCCACACCTTGGTGAGGTCGAACGGGTTGAAGCGGTAGGTCTTGGCGTCCTCGTAAGGCATGACCTGGACGTGCAGTTCCCAGGACGGGAAGTTGCCGGCGGCAATGTTCTCCTGGAGGTCGCGAATGTAGAAGTCCGCATCCGAGCCGGCCAGCTCAGCTGCTTGGTCGCCCGTGATGGTCTTGACGCCCTGGTTGGACTTGAAGTGATACTTGACCCAGAAGCGCTCGCCCTCGGCGTTGATCCACTGGTAGGTGTGCGAGCCGTAGCCCTGCATTTCACGCCAGGAAGCCGGCAGGCCGCGATCGCCCATGAGCCAGGTGACCTGGTGTGCGGACTCGGGCGAGAGGGTCCAGAAGTCCCACTGCATGTCGGCGTCGCGCAGGTGGGTGCCCGGGAGCCGCTTCTGGGAGTGGATGAAGTCCGGGAACTTGATGCCGTCGCGGATGAAGAACACCGGGGTGTTGTTGCCGACGAGGTCGTAGTTGCCCTCGGAAGTGTAGAACTTGACGGCGAAGCCGCGCGGGTCGCGCCACGTGTCCGGGGAGCCGTTCTCGCCTGCGACGGAGGAGAAACGGATGAGCATGTCCGTCTCGACGCCGGGCTGGAACAGGGCAGCCTTGGTGTACTGGGAAACGTCCGAGGAAGTCTTGAAGGTACCGAAAGCGCCGCCGCCCTTGGCGTGGACAACACGCTCCGGGACGCGCTCGCGGTTGAACTGGGCGAGCTTTTCCACCAGGTAGTGGTCGGTCAGGATGATGGCACCATCGGCACCAACGGACTTGGAATGAGCGTCCGAGGTGACGGGGGCGCCCGACTGGGTGGTCGAGATGTTCGCGGTCATCGTTCTCCTATTTCGTGGTTACTTGCGTTTGAGTAGGAAGCTGTTGTTTGGCCTGGCAGTCCTGGCAGATGCCTTGGTAGAGGACGTCTGCGATCTGGATGGTCATGGGTTTGGAGTGCTCATCCCAATGCGGGGTGAGGCAGGGGGCATGGCCTACTGCGCAGTCGACATCCTCCACCCGGCCGCAACTGATGCAGACGGCGTGGTGGTGGTTGTCGCCCACCCTTGTCTCGTAGAGAGCGGGAGAGTGGGGCGGTTCGAACCGTCGCAGCATCTCCAGGTCCGTGAGGTCGCTCAGCACCACATAAACAGACTGCGCTGTCAGTTCGGGAAGATCCTTGCGTGCGGCAGCCAGGATGCCTTCGGCGGGGGAATGTGGATTGTGCTGAACGGCAGCAAGGACGGCAAGCCGCTGCTTGGTCACGCGGCGTCCGTGGGAATGCAAGGCGGAAGCCCACGCTTCCTGGTCTGCCGTGTGATCTGCCATACGCCCATTGAAGCACTTATTATGAGTGCTTCACAATAAGGCGAGGCTAACTTCAGGTGAACCCGTCCGACGGCGGCCCTCACCGCAGCCGCTAACCCCACGCCCGCGGCGCTCCGGGAGGGTGGGCGGGTTGGTGGGTAGGGTTGGACGGTGGCAAAACTCCTGGCTGACATGACCCCGCTTCGCGAAAGCCCCGCATTCCGCCGCCTGTGGCTGGGCTCGTCGGTGTCGATGGTCGGATCCCAGTTGACCCTGGTTGCCGTAAGCCTCGAGGTCTACAGCATCACCCAGCAGAGCCTCTATGTGGGTCTGCTCAGCATCTTTGCCCTGGTTCCGCTGGTGATTGCGGGTTTGTTTGGCGGCGCTCTTTCGGATGCCTATGACCGGCGGAAAGTCGCCATTGTTGCGTCCCTCGTTTTGTGGGCCTGCAGCGTGGCCCTGGCACTCCAGGCGTGGTACCAGCTGAACAATGTCTGGATCCTGTTCCTCCTCGTCGCGATCCAGAGCGGCGCGCAAGGCATCAACGGACCGGCACGCAGCGCCATTATTCCCTTGCTGGTCCGCAAGGAACTGCTGCCCGCCGCCAACGCGTTGAGCATGCTCAACATGGGTATTTCCATGACGGCCGGCCCCCTGCTGGCCGGCGTTCTGGTCGCGTCGAGCGGTTTTGGCTGGACCTACACGATCGATGCCCTGAGCTTCGCCTTCGCGCTGTGGAGCCTTTTCAAGCTCCCGGCCCTTCCCGCGGCAGCGAACGCGTCGGCACCCGGCCTGCGCTCCGTCGTCGAGGGCTTCCGTTTCCTGGGCACCCGGCCGAACCTGCGGATGACCTTCATCATCGACCTCATTGCGATGATCTGCGCCCAGCCGCGCGCCCTCATGCCCGCGATCGGAGCCACGATGATCGGGGGTGGCGACACCACCGTGGGTGTGCTGCTCGCCTCGGTGGCTGTCGGCGCCTTCCTGGCGGGGTTGTTCTCCGGACCTTTGGGGAGGGTGCGGCGCCAGGGCACTGCGGTGGTGTGGTCCGTGGCCGGATGGGGATTCTCGATCGCGGCTTTCGGCCTGGTAGTGGTCCTTGCCGGGGACGCCGGACGCGGCGGCGTGACGCTCTGGATCATCCCGGCGGCGATGTGTTGTGCCCTTGCCGGAATCTCGGACTCGGTCAGCGCGGTCTTCCGCACCACCATCCTGCAATCGGCCACTCCGGACCACATGCGGGGACGGCTGCAAGGAGTGTTCATCGTGGTGGTTTCCGGTGGTCCGCGAGTGGGGGACATGCTCGCCGGTGGCGTCACCAAGGTTCTCAGCGAAGGCTGGGTGCTGCTCCTGGGCGGCGTGCTGTGCGCAGTGCTTGCGTGGCTCGTGGCGCGCGGGCAGCGCGGATTCCTCCGCTACGATTCCCTCCATCCGGTGCCCTAGCCCGGACCCAGCCGGAACGTCCGGGCCGCCGTCGGCGTTAATCGGAACAGAACCAACACCGGGACGACTGCAAGAAAGTAGTGAAGTGCACAATCATCACAATGGACTGAAGACCGCAGCGCTTTTCGGTGTGCTCTGGGCAGTGCTGCTGGGACTTGGCGCCCTGATCGCCGCGAGCACCCGCAGTGCTGGGCCCATCTGGATCATGGCTCTGATCGGCGTCGCGACAACGGCCTACGGATATTGGAACAGCGACAAGATCGCCATCCGCTCGATGGCCGCGTACCCGGTGTCGGAAGCGCAGGCTCCGCAGCTATACCAGATCGTCCGGGAACTCTCCGTGCGGGCGAACCAGCCCATGCCGCGGATCTACATTTCTCCGACCATGGCCCCCAACGCCTTTGCCACGGGACGCAATCCGAGGAACGCCGCCGTGTGCTGCACCGCGGGCATCCTG
Organism: Arthrobacter sp. SRS-W-1-2016; assembly: GCF_002009585.1. Lineage (NCBI taxonomy): Bacteria > Bacillati > Actinomycetota > Actinomycetes > Micrococcales > Micrococcaceae > Arthrobacter > Arthrobacter sp. SRS-W-1-2016. Next base: position 87,768 of record NZ_MTPV01000061.1, read on the forward strand.
AACTTGCTCGACGCCCGCGAACTCCGTGGCGTCCTCGGGCATGAACTCATGCACGTCTACAACCGCGACATCCTCACCTCGTCCATCGCGGCTGCCGTCGCCGGCGTCATTACCTCGGTGGGCCAGATGCTGCTGTTCTTCGGCGGCGGGGACCGGCGGAACACCAACCCGTTTGCCATGATCGCCATGGCCCTCTTGGCCCCGTTTGCCGCGTCGCTGATCCGGCTCGCCATTTCCCGCACCAGGGAGTACGACGCCGACCACGACGGTGCGGAGCTCACCGGCGATCCGCTGGCGCTCGCCTCAGCCCTGCGCAGGATCGAAGCCGGCGTGAAGCAGGTGCCGCTGCCACAGGATCAGCGACTCGTGAACACTTCGCACCTCATGATCGCCAACCCGTTCCGCGGCGGCGCCATGACCAAGCTGTTCGCCACCCACCCGCCCATGCGTGAGCGCATCGAGCGGCTTGAGCGGATGGCCGGACGCCCGCTCTCCTAGCCGGCGGTCCCGTAAGTCTCACCCCACGGGTGCCGCGTCCGACGACGGGCGGCTTCATGCGAACAGGCCCTCACCAATGAAGCCGCCCGCCTTACTGCCCGGGGGCACCGCGAAGAGGCCCGATCCCGTGTGCTTGAGGTACTCCAGGGCCAGCTTGTCGCTTTTCGCCATGGCCATCTGCATGGGCACGTAGTGCGTCCGCGGGTCCTTGACGAAGGCGACGAAGAACAGGCCCGCGTCGAGGTGGCCGAGCCCGTCCGAACCGTCGGTGTAGTTGTAACCGCGGCGAAGCATCTTGACGCCGTTGTTCTGGTCCGCGTGGGCGAGGCGGACGTGGGAGTCGATGGGAACCAGCGGCGCGCCGTCGCGGCCCTTGATCCCGAAGTCCGGCGCCGTGAATTCCTCGCCACCGGACAAGGGGGCTCCAACACCCTTGGTGCGGCCGATCAGTCCTTCCTGTTCCCGCAGTGAAGTTCGGTCCCAGATCTCGATGTGCATCCGAATCCGACGGGCGACTGGCCCAGACGTGCTCGTTGAGGAGTGCCGTGTCTTCCGACGTCAGGTTTGCCGTGCCGTCGTTGAATCCGAAGAGGTTGCGCGCGGTCGTCTGGGCCCTGGACGTGGAGGAGGTCCGGCCGAAGCCCAGCTGGGACCAGCGGACGCGCACCCTGCCGAAGCCGATGCGTGCGAGGTTCCGGATCGCGTGCACGGCGACGTGCGGATCGTCGGCGCACGCCTGGACCACAATGTCGCCGCCGGTGCGTTCTGGCTGCAAGGCGTCGCCGGGGAAGTGCGGCAGGTCAATCAGGGCATCGGGCCTGCGGCCCTCAAGGCCGAAGCGGGGCTTGCCGTCCTTTTCGAAGAGGCCCGGGCCAAAGCCGAACGTCAAGGCCAGCTTGGCCGCCGCGAGATCGAGCGTTTCCCCGGTGTCTTCCGGCGGCGCATCGTAGGGGCCATCGACGGCGCCAGTCGAGCCCGTTGTGCGGCCGGGGAATCCCGGGGTATGCGCCAGCCCCGACCCCGAAAAGTTGCCTGGTGTGACGCACCGCCCATCAACGACTGCCGCATTAACGACGACGGCGCGTCGCCCGCTCAGGGGGCAACGCGCCGTCGTCGTACTTCCGGATAACGGCCTGGGCCGCGGCGAACTCCTAGCTGCGGAAGTTCACGAACTGGAGATCGGCCTCTTCGAACTTCTTCAGGATGTTCATGGTTTCCTGCAGGTCATCGCGGGACTTCGACGTGACGCGGAGTTCGTCGCCCTGGATCTGGGACTTGACGGACTTCGGGGCTTCGTCGCGGATGATCTTGTTGATCTTCTTTGCGATGTCCTGGGCAATGCCCTCCTTGATGGAGCATTCCAGACGGAATTCCTTGCCGGAGGGGTAAGGCTCGCCCTGGTCGAGGGACTTCAGGGAGATGCCACGCTTGATGAGCTTGGACTGGAAGACGTCCAGGACGGCGAGGATGCGGTCCTCGGAGTTGGCCTTCATGAGGATCTTCTCGCCGCTGAAGTCGATCTCCGCGCCGACGCCCTTGAAGTCGTACCGCTGTGCGATTTCCTTCTGGGACTGGTGGAGCGCGTTGGCGACTTCCTGCTTGTCTACCTTGCTGACGACGTCGAATGTGGATTCGCCTGCCATGACTCTCCTTGTGATCGTTGGGGGTGGCCCGGAAACGGGCGGTTTTGTCTGCCATCCAGCCTAGTACGGAAGCGCCCGGCGTGTGCCGAGCGTTCACAGTTCGCTCACAGCACACGTATGGCCGGAACTGAGACTGCCCCGACAGAGTTGTATCAGTTTGAAGAGCCCATCCTGAAAGGGAGCACCATGAGCAACCAAGCCGTCCGCTACGTCACCAAGTCAGCCGCTGCCGCCGCCGGTTCAATCGGAGCCGCTGCCGCCACCGCCGCAAGCGCGGTTGCAGCCGCAGCACTTGCGGCCTCCGTGGTCTTGAGCCCGGTCCCGGACGCGGCATCTCGGATGGATGGCATTCATGCGGACCTGTTGCGGGCCGTGCAGCTCAACCAGATCACGCTGGAGCAGGCGGCCAGTTTCGAGGCCAAGCTGGCCGGGCGGATACTTGGTGACGCCTGAGATTTTTGCCTGCTTTGAGGCTTCGAGGCCTCGATTCGATTCTTCGGCAGAAGTTCTGTAAGGTTGTCTTGCTCGCGCTTACCGGATCGGAAACGAAACGATGATCGGGAGTGACTTCTTTGAAGTTCGGCAGATTACCCGAGCGGCCAAAGGGGGCTGACTGTAAATCAGCTGGCAACGCCTACGGGGGTTCGAATCCCTCATCTGCCACAAAATTAAATCCCCGGAACCATATGGTTCCGGGGATTTTTTGTTTGTCCGTGGCGTTTTTTGAGCGTCCCGTTCGACGCGGAAAATTTCCTGCGCGGCGCGGATGGGCTCTCGACACTCGGATTCCGGCGTCGACAGGAATTTTGCGTGTCGACGACGGAAGCCCGGGCTAGCTAGCGCTGCCCGGCTCCAGCCAGTATCCGTCCTTGTGATGCACGAGTTGCCGGCCCAGGCCTCCGGAGAGCTGGATCCAGAGCGTGCTGCGATCATCGGTCATGCCGTCCAAGGTGCCCACGATCCTGTTGCCGCGGGTGTCCTGCAACACCAGCTCCTGGTGGAGGGGAAGTTCCGGCCACACGTCTGCGTGTGCCGTGATCGTCGAGGTGGTGCTCACTGGATCTCCTTGGTGCTTTCTGCAAATTGTTTTCAGACATTCTTCCCGGGGCATGTGAACCGGCGGTAAACGACATGCCATGGAGCGACACACAAAACAAAGGCACCCGAAATGTTACCGAGGAGTAACATGGCGATTATGCATTTGCTTCTCCGAACCCTCTTGATCTTGTTCACCTCGTCCAGGCGGAGCCGGCTCAGCGTTTGGGGCACGTCCTCGTTGCCTATGCGCGTGCTACCCACAGACATCGACATTGCGATGCATGTGAACAACGGCATGTATTTTTCGCTGATGGATCTTGGACGCTTCGACCTCATGGTGCGGGCGGGGATCTGGCAAAAGATGCGACGCCGCCGCTGGAGTCCCGTGGCCGCGGGGGAGACCATTGCGTTCCGGAAGTCGTTGCAGCTTTGGCAGCAGTACACCATCGAGTCCAAGATCATCGGGCTCGATTCCAAGGCGATCTACTTTGAACAACGCATGGTGGTCGACGGCGAGATCTACGCCCGTGCGCACATTGCCACCCGGCTTGTCGCGAAGGGGCGGCCCGTGAGCCAGGAGCAGATCCTGGCCGAGTTTGGCGAGCCTGCCGCGGACCTCGAGCTTCCGGAATGGCTCCACGAGTGGCGCGAGAACAACGCGCTCCCCGGCGCGCGAAAGACCGCCCCGCACTTCTGGCGCTAACCGAAGGTACCGGGCGGCGCCAAACCGCCCGGCCGCCGTCGTGGTTTATTCCCGGTTTGCCGGGTAGCGAACAAGGGCGACTTCGAAGGCGTGGTCGCGTACCGTGGAAGCATGGCTACAGTTGACATCACCGGCGAGCAGTTCGCATCGACCATCGAGGGCAATGACATTGTCTTGGTGGATTTCTGGGCTGCGTGGTGCGGCCCTTGCAGGCAGTTTGCGCCCACGTACCAGGCCGCTTCCGAGAAGCATGACGATGTGTTCTTCGCCAAGGTGGACACCGAGGCCGAGCAGCAGCTCGCTGCCGAAGCAGGTATCTCCTCGATCCCCACGCTCATGGCCTTCCGCGAAAAGGTCCTCGTGTTCTCCCAGCCGGGCGCACTGAACGGACCCCAGCTGGAGCAGGTCATCGAGGCCGTCAAGGGGCTCGACATGGATGAGGTCCACGCGCACATCGCGAAGCAGCGCGCGGAAAACTCCTAGAGGCGCTCGAGCTTCACCGGCTCCGCGAGCAGCGCGCTGAGGGATTCGTTGAGGTCCTGGACCGCGATGCCCTTGGAGTGGATGTCGAGGTGCTCCTCGGAGGCCCACTGCTCGGTCAGGACGAGCTTGTCCTCGGTGGCTTCGGTGAGCTCGTAACGGATGCAGCCGGGTTCGTTCACTACTTCGTCGATCGCGATTTCCAGCGCGAGCTTGACGCGGAAGAATTCGCCGTCGTTGGGAATGAACGTGGCCTGCAGGTCAATGGGTGCACTCATGGCATTCACCTTACCGGCTGGCCCGGCGAGGCCCTGAAATATTTTGTAGGACTTCCAAGCAAAAGTCTTCTCTTGGCCCCGCGGAGTTGGTAGCGTGCGTTCATGCTTTCCTACACAGCCGGGGACACTGACGTCCCGCTGCTTGAAGAGACCATCGGCGCCAACTTTGAACGCGTCGCGGCGCGGTTTCCGTTGCGGGACGCGCTCATCGAAGCCGCCGTGGTGCCCGGCGATGAGGCTCGGCGCTGGAGTTACGAAAAACTGAACGACGACGTCGACCGGCTCGCGCGTGCGCTGCTCGCGATGGGCGTCGCGAAGGGCGACAGGGTAGGCATCTGGAGTCCGAACTGCGCCGAATGGACCATCCTGCAATACGCCACGGCGAAGGCCGGCGCGATCCTGGTCAACGTCAACCCGGCATACCGGAGCCACGAACTCGAATTCGTGGTCCGACAGAACGGCATGCGGATGCTGGTGGCCGCGCCTTCGGACAAGAACAGCGACTATGTGGGCATGGCCCGGGAGGCCTTGGCTAGCTGCCCTGAGCTTCGGGAGCTCGTGTTCCTTCCCGATCTTGGACTGGACATGCTCAACGCAGGCGAACCGCAAAGCGACGCCGAGCTGACGTTCGCCGAGCTGCTCAAGCGGGCGGACGACGTCGGGCCCTCGGCGCTCAAGGCGCGCATGGCGGAACTGGATCCGCACGATCCCATCAACCTGCAATACACCTCGGGAACTACAGGATTCCCCAAGGGTGCCACGCTGACACACCACAACATCCTCAACAACGGCAACCAGATCGGCAGGCTGCTGGGATACACCGAACGCGACCGCGTGGTCCTTCCGGTGCCGTTCTACCACTGTTTCGGCATGGTCATCGGGAACCTGAACGCGCTGAGCTTCGGAGCTGCCACCATTATTCCCGGGCGCGGATTCACCCCGGGTGCCGCCCTGGAAGCGGTTCAGGATTTTGGCGGCACCTCGCTGTACGGCGTGCCCACCATGTTCATCGCCGAGTTGGCTTTGCCGGACTTCGCCTCCTACGACCTCTCCACGCTGCGCACAGGGGTCATGGCCGGCTCACTGTGCCCTATCGAGGTCATGGAGCGCGTCATCGGGGAGATGAACATGCGGGACGTGGCCATTTGCTACGGCATGACCGAGACTTCGCCGGTATCCACCATGACCCTCGCGGCGGACACCCTGGAACAGCGCACCACGACTGTGGGCCGCACGATGCCCCGGCTCGAGTCCAAGATCGTGGATCCGGGCACCGGCGAAACCCTGGAACGCGGGGGCATCGGCGAGTTGTGCACACGGGGCTACGCAGTGATGGACGGGTATTGGGGCCAGCCGGAGAAGACAGCCGAAGCCATCGACGAGGACGGCTGGATGCACACCGGCGATCTCGCCCGGATGGACCCGGACGGGTTCATCGTGATCGAAGGCCGCATGAAGGACATGGTCATCCGGGGTGGCGAGAACGTCTATCCCCGCGAGATCGAGGAGTTCCTGTACCGGCATCCGGCCATCCAGGACGTCCAGGTCATTGGGGTTCCTGACCCCAAATACGGCGAAGAACTGATGGCCTGCATCATCCTCAAACCGGGAGCAACTTTGGACCTGGACGGGGTGCAGGAGTTCTGCCGCGGCAGGCTGGCCCACTTCAAGATCCCGCGCTACGTGGACATCAGGGAGAGCTTCCCCATGACGGTGTCCGGCAAGGTGCGCAAGATCGACATGCGCGAAGAAGCGATCGCCCGCCTGGGACTCTAACTCCAACGCGGGGTCACTTACGGCCGATGCCGGGCAGCAACACGGGCCGTAAGTGACCCCGCGTTGCTAGTGTCCCCGGTGGTCCTGGATAGTCATCCGCGGTCCGAACGTCGGCTTGCGGAAGCCGCTGAGCCCGAGCATCCGGACCACCCGCTGCCGGTGCCCGCGCCACGGTTCCAGGAGGGCGATCATGCCGGCGTCGTCCGTTTTCCTGCCGGTGAGCGCGTAACCGACGTACGAGGCCAAATGGTAGTCGCCCACCGCGATCGAGTCCGGGCAGCCATGGGTCCGCTGGACAACCTCCGCGGCCGTCCAGATGCCGATTCCCGGGATGGTCTGCATCTTGGCCCCGGCTTCCGCCGCGCTGAGTGAGGCGAGCCGTTCAAGCGCGACGGCGGATCGCAGCGCCCGCATGACAGTCGCCGAGCGCTGGGGACCCACTCCGGCTTTGTGCCACACCCATGAAGGGATGGCCAGCCATTGGGCGGCGGTCGGCGCCACGAGGAGGCCCGATGGCATGCCCGACGTCGGGAGGCGGCCAGCGCCGGGGGCTGCGGTGCCGTACCTGTACATGAGGTAGCGGTAGCCCCGGCGGGCTTCGATGGTGGTGACCTTTTGCTCAAGAATCGTGGGAACAAGGGAGTCCACCACGCGGCCGGTGGTGGGCAAACGGACGGCGAGGTTCCGGCGTCGGGCTTCCCTGACCATCCGCGGAAGGGTCGCATGGAAGGCGGCGTCGTCAAAGCCGGACCAGTCGTCCCGGCTCCCCAGCAGCGCTGGTACGGAAGCAATGGCAGAGCCCGCGCCGGGGCCCCAGGCCTGGGCATCGACCCGCGTGTCTTGGCCCGTTCCCGCGGCGGTGAGGCGCAGCGTGGCCGGGCCGTCCGGCGTCGTGAAGGCCATCCAAACGCCGTCCTGCCGTGCGGCGAAGGACGGATCACCGTTGCCGCGCATGAGGATTCCCACGGTCTGCAGAAGGTCGAAGGGGGCGCCGGGGTGCCATCGCATGGACGCGTCCGCCGCGGCTGCTGCGGCCGGTGGGACATCGACGATGGTCATTCATTCATGGTCGCATGCTCGTCGGACAACACTCGAAAAGAGCGGCGCCCGAGCCCTTACGCCGCGAAACCCACACGACTAGACTCCACGTGTGGCGCGGGGCGTCTGCGCCTTCCAGGACAATCTCAGGAGAACGCAATGGCCGGTGTAGTGCATTTTGAAATCCCCGCGGACGACAAGGAGCGGGCCAACACTTTCTACCAAGGTGCCTTCGGCTGGATGCTCAACCCCATGCAGGAAATGGACTACACGATCGCCATCACCACGCCTTCAGACCCGCAGACAGGCATGCCGAGCGCGCCCGGGGCCATCAATGGTGCCCTGTTCCCGCGCTCGGAAGAACTGAAGACGCCCATCATCACGGTTGACGTCGAAGACATCGAGGCTTCTCTCGGCCAGATCGAGAGTGCGGGCGGATCCGTGCTCAAGGGCAAGGACGCTGTTCCGGGCATGGGCTACTACGCGTACTTCAAGGACACCGAAGGCAACATCCTCGGCCTCTGGCAGACCGATCCTTCGGCAGGAGGCTCTGCACCGGCTGAGTGAGCGTGTCCCGCTAGCTTGACCCGCGTCGCCGTCGCTTGGTGAGGAGCGAAGCGGACGCGGCCCGGCACAGGTCTGAGCCTCGGCTGCACCGGAGCAGTCCCGACCAAGCGGTAACTTGGTACCTATGAAGTACGCCCAGTCCGTCCTGGACCTCATTGGCAATACACCGCTCATCAAGCTCAACCACGTGACCGGGGACATCAAAGCCACCATCCTGGTGAAGCTCGAATATGTGAACCCCGGAGGCTCGATCAAGGACCGCATCGCGGTGAAGATGATCGAGGAAGCCGAGCGGGACGGAAAGCTCAAGCCGGGCGGAACCATCGTGGAGCCGACCTCGGGCAATACCGGCGTCGGACTTGCCCTGGTGGCGCAGCAAAAGGGTTACAAGTGCATCTTCGTCGTCCCGGACAAGGTGGGCGAGGACAAGCGTGCCGTGCTCCAGGCGTATGGCGCCGAAGTTGTGGTGACTCCCACCTCCGTGGCCCCGGACAGCCCGCAGAGCTACTACAGCGTCTCCGACCGGCTCGTGTCCGAGATCCCCGGGGCGTACAAGCCGGACCAGTTCTCCAACCCCGCTGCTCCCGGCAGCCACTACGAAACCACCGGGCCCGAAATCTGGCGCGATACCGATGGGAAGATCACGCACGTCGTGATCGGCGCGGGCACGGGCGGCACCATCACCGGCACAGGCAGATACCTCAAGGATGTATCCGCCAACCGGCCGGAGTCCGACGGCGGCCGCGTCAAGGTCATCGGTGCGGACCCGGCAGGCTCGGTCTACTCGGGCGGCACGGGGCGGCCCTACTTCGTGGAGGGCGTCGGCGAGGACATGTGGCCGGCCAACTACGACAAGACCGTGCCGGACGATGTCATTGCCGTCAGCGACGCAGACTCCTTCGAGATGACCCGGCGCCTGGCCCGCGAGGAAGGCCTCCTGGTGGGCGGATCCTCGGGCATGGCAGTGGTTGCCGCCTTGCAGGTGGCCAAAGACCTTGGCGAGGAAGCCGTCGTCGTCGTCATCCTGCCGGACTCCGGCCGCGGCTACCTGGCGAAGATCTTCAACGACAAGTGGATGCGCTCGTACGGCTTCCTCTCCGGTGGCGAGGAAGCCTCGGTGGGCGAGGTCCTGAAGTCCAAGACGGGCGAGATGCCGGACCTCGTCCACATCCATCCCAACGAGACCGTCCGCGATGTCATCAACATCATGAACGAATTCGGGGTCTCGCACATCCCGGTCCTCTCGCAGGAACCGCCGGTGGTCATGGGCGAGGTCCTCGGCGCCGTCGATGAGCGCACGCTGACCACCAAGCTGTTCCGCGGCGAGGCGAAATTGACCGACAAGATCTCCGAGCACATGGGGGAGCGCCTGCCCGTGATCGGCTCCCTGGAGACCATCTCCGCCGCACGCGAGCTGCTGTCCGACGTCGATACCGTCATGGTGACGTTCGTCGGGGCTCCCGTGGGCATCCTGACCCGCCACGACCTTCTCGCCTACCTGAGCAACTGACACTAGGAGTTCACATGTCTGCAAACGAAGCAGGATTCAACACGCGTGCCGTCCACGCCGGCCAGGCCTTCGAGCCGCGCACCGGCGCCGTGGTTCCGCCGCTGCACTTCAGCTCGACATATGCCCAGGACGGCATAGGCGGTTTGCGCGACGGCTACGAATACGGCCGCGGCGGCAACCCCACGCGCGATGCGCTGCAGGAGCAGCTCGCCGCGCTCGAGGGCGGCACCCACGCCTACAGCTTCAGTTCGGGCCTTGCCGCGGAGGACTCCCTGATCCGTGCCGTTGCCCGGCCCGGCGACCACATCGTCCTCGGCAACGACGCCTACGGCGGCACCTATCGGCTCATCAACCGCGTGCTCGGTGAGTGGGGCATCGGCAACACGCCGGTGGACATGTCCAACCTTGATGCCGTGGCGGCGGCCGTCGCGGCGAACAAAACGCGCATCGTCTGGGTGGAAACTCCTTCCAACCCAATGATGAAGGTCACCGATATCGAAGCGCTCGCCAAAGTAGCGCACGACGCCGGTGCCCTCCTTGTCGTCGACAACACCTTCGCGTCGCCCTACTTGCAGACCCCGCTCGCCCTGGGCGCCGACGTCGTGGTCCACTCGACCACCAAGTACATCGGCGGCCACTCGGACGTCGTGGGCGGAGCGATCGTGGTGAAGGACGCCGAACTGGCCGCGAAGATCGGCTTTGTGCAGTTCGCCGTCGGCGCCGTGTCCGGACCCATGGATGCGTTCCTGACGACCCGTGGTCTCAAGACGCTCGGCGTGCGCATGGACCGCCACAGCGAGAACGCCCAGGCGGTGGCCGAATGGCTGCTGGAGCGCCCCGAGGTCGAAGCCGTGCTGTATCCGGGACTGCCTTCCCACCCGGGCCACGAACTCGCGGCCAAGCAGATGAAGAAGTTCGGCGGCATGATTTCCGTGCAGTTCAAGGGCGGCGAAGCTGCGGCCCGCAAAGTGGCGGAGTCCACCCAGGTGTTCACGCTCGCCGAGTCCCTGGGCGGCATCGAGTCCCTCATGAACTACCCCTCGGAGATGACGCACGCTTCGGTCAAAGGCACCGAGCTGGCCGTACCGGTCAACCTGATCCGGCTTTCCTGCGGGATCGAGGACGTCGAGGACCTGATCGCCGACCTTGAGCAGGCGATCGGCAACATCGCGGACTGAATGCCCCTCCGCTTCTGACCTTCTTTGATTGTCGATCCGGCCGGGACACGCCATCACCACGGCATGTCCGGGCCGATCCTCTTTCGAACCTGGTCGCAAGGGGACAGCGTCCCCGTCACAAACCTAGCTTTCTTTAGAAAAGCCAGCTAATCTCGGACCATGCCCTTACGATCCGATTGGTCCGAGCGGACGTGCAGCCTGGCGCGCGGCCTCGATATCCTCGGCGACCCTTGGGGTAGCCTGGTGCTGCGGGAGGTCTTCTTCGGCAACGGCCGGTTCGATGCCATCAAAACCCGCCTCCACATCGCAGACAACGTCCTCAGCAAAAGGCTGGCTTGGCTGCTTGAGTCGGGCCTGCTCGCCCAACGGCCCTACCAGGATGGCGCCCGCACCCGCCAGGAATACGTCCTCACGGCCAAAGGGGAAGATGCCTTGCCCGTTTTGAACGCCATCATTCTCTGGTCCGAGAAACATCTCGATGCGCCTGCGGACAACGCCCACATGCGTGTGATCCATACCGGTTGCGGACTGCCGACGGCGTCGGCTGATACATGCTCCCACTGCGGTTCCCGCCTGACCGCGGCCAACACCAGCTGGCATAGCCTCACGCGATCGGAACACCCCGTGGCCTTGGCCACTGCCCCCGCCAGACGTGACCTCCTGGACGAATCGGAGCCCTCCGCATGACCGCACCCATTCCCACCAAACTTTCCGCTGGCAAGACTCCGCGGAAGCGTCGACTCCACCCCGCCTGGATGGTCGCCGCCGTCGCGTTCCTGGCACTCGTAGGCGCGGCCGGTTTCCGCGCGGCACCCGGCGTGCTCATGGTGCCGCTGCAGCAGGAATTCGGCTGGTCAACAACCGTCCTGTCGCTTGCGGTCAGCATCAACCTGGTGTTGTTCGGCCTCACGGCGCCCTTCGCTGCCGCGCTCATGGAACGCTTCGGCATCCGCACCGTCACCTCGATCGCCCTCTGCCTGATCGGCCTCGGCTCCGCGCTGACGGTGTTCGTCAGCCAGTCCTGGCAGATCCTGCTGACCTGGGGTGTGCTGATCGGGCTCGGTACCGGATCCATGGCCCTGGTTTTCGCGGCCACCATCGCCAACACGTGGTTCTCCAAGAACCGTGGACTCGTGATCGGCATCCTGACGGCAGGCAGTGCCGCCGGGCAACTTGTGTTCCTGCCCTTCATCGCGGTGCTCGCGCAGAGCCCGGGCTGGCGCGGCGCCTCGCTGTTGATCGCCGCCGGAGCGCTCGCGGTAGTGCCGCTCGTGTTGCGCTGGCTCAAGAACTCACCCGCCGACGTCGGGGTCCAACCTTACGGTGCGGAATCCGAGGAGCCGACGACGGCGGAAGCCGCCCCGGTCCCGGAAGTCGCCAACGCTGAAGGCGCCAAGACGCCCAACGCCGCCGTGCGCGCACTGCAGGTCCTCAAGCGCGCCAGCAAAGTGCGCACGTTCTGGGCACTGGTTGCCGGTTTCGCCATCTGCGGTGCTACCACCAACGGCCTGATCGGCACCCACTTCATTCCCTCGGCGCACGACCACGGCATGCCGGAAACCACCGCGGCCGGCTTGCTGGCCGTCGTCGGGATCTTCGACATCGTGGGCACCATCGCTTCCGGTTGGTTGACGGACCGCTTCAATCCCAAGGTGCTCCTTGCCGTGTACTACCAGTTCCGCGGGGTCGGGCTGCTGGTGCTGCCCGTGCTTCTGAGCTCCACCGTGCAACCGAGCATGATCCTGTTTGTTGTGGTGTACGGCCTGGACTGGGTGGCCACGGTGCCCCCGACGGCGGCCATCTGCCGCAAGGTGTTCGGGGCGGACGGATCAGTGGTGTTCGGCTGGGTCTTCGCCGCGCACCAGCTTGGAGCCGCGGCTGCAGCGTTCCTCGCGGGTTACATCCGGGACGCCACGGGCCACTACACCTATGCATGGATCGGTGCTGCCGCGATGTGCACCGTGGCTGCCGTCATCAGCGCCACCATGCGTAAAGACGCGGCCAGGAAGGAACCGGTCCCGGTCGGAGCCTAGGCCCGTCGGCTAGGTCGGGCGCGGGACCCGCGCTTGGCCTGTGCCAGTGAAGTCAGCGGAAAGCGGGGATGCCCGTGATGTGCTGGCCAAGGATGAGCGTGTGGACCTCGTCCGTCCCTTCATAGGTGCGGACCGATTCCAGGTTGTTGGCATGGCGCAGCGGCGGGTAGTCCAGCGTAATGCCGTTGCCGCCCAGGATGGTGCGGGCGTCGCGGGCGATCTTGATTGCCTCGCGCACATTGTTGAGCTTGCCCACCGAGATCTGTTCCGGCCGCAGTTTGCCAGCGTCCTTGAGCCGTCCGAGATGCAGCGCGAGCATGGTGCCCTTCTGGATCTCCAGGACCATGTTCACGAGCTTCTCCTGGGTCAACTGGTAGCTGGCCAGGGGCTTGCCGAATTGCACGCGGCTTCCGGCATACTGGAGCGCGGCCTCGTAGGAGTCACGTGCCGCGCCCATGGCACCCCAGGCAATGCCGTACCGCGCCTCGTTAAGGCAGGAGAACGGGCCCCGGAGGCCCAGGGCGCCCGGGAGGAGGGCCTCGGGACCCAGCCGGACGGCGTCGAACACCACATCGCACTGGATCGAGGCCCGCATGGAGAGCTTCCCGTTGATGGGAGCCACGGTGACTCCCTGAGTGCCGGCCGGAACCAGGAAGCCGCGGATGCCGTCGTCGGTGTTTGCCCACACCACCATGACGTCGGCGATCGAGGCCATCCCGATCCAGCGCTTCGAACCATTCAGCACCCAGCCGGCGTCGTCTCCCGTCCCGTCGCGGCGCGCAAAGCTGGCCATGGACGACGGGTCCGAACCCGCCGTCGGCTCCGTCAAGGCAAAGCAGCCGATCAGTTCGCCGGCAGCCATGCGCGGGAGCCATTGTTCCTTTTGCGCTTCGCTGCCCCAGCGATGGATCGCGGTCATGGCCAGGGAGCCTTGGACGGACACGAAGGTGCGGATGCCGGAATCGCCGGCCTCGAGTTCCATGGCTGCGAGTCCGTATTCGACGGCGGAGCGGCCCGGGCAGCCGTAGCCCTCCAGATGCATGCCAAGGACTCCGAGCTCGCCGAGTTCCGCCGGCAGTTCCCGCGGGAACAATGCCTCCTCGTACCAGCGGGCAATGTTCGGGCGGATCCGCTGGTCGGTAAAATCGCGTACCTTCTCACGAATCTCCAGTTCCTCGGGGGCCAAGAGGGAATCGAGGGCAAGGACATCGGAGGTATTCGTCGTTGAATGGCTCATGCCAGCATCCTAGGCCGGACATGTTCCTCGCGGCGGCCTGCGGGCGCAGGAGCGGCACCTCCGCCGTGCCAGAATTGAGCCATGGCCGCGGCAGACGTGAACGCAATAGGACTGCCGCTACGGGCAGTCAAGGGGATCGGGCGACGCCGCATTCTGGCGGGCCTGGCCCTGGCCCTGCTGCTGCCCGTCGCGATCGAAGTCCTGGTGTCCGCGCTGCAATACCGGAATTTCGCCATGATCATGCTGTTCCAGCTGGCCGTCTCGGCAGCGGTTGCCGCAATCGGGGGCCTGTGGCCGGCCGTGGTGTCCGCCGTCCTCGGCAGCATGCTGTTGAACTACTTCTCGGCAGATCCGGTGGGCTCCCTGTCCATCGCGGATCCCGCTACGCTTCTCACCCTGGTCATCTTCCTTGCTGTGGCGTGCGGAGTGGCGCTCGCCGTCGGTTTGGCGACCAGGCGGGCCCAGGAGGCCGCGCATTCCGGCGCCGAGGCAAGGGCCCTCAGCGAGCTGGCCCTTCGTATCCTGAGCTCGGACGGCAGCCTCGAGTCATTCCTGGACAAGATCCGCGTCAACCTCGGCATGGAGGCGATGACGCTGCTCGCCACGTTTGACTCGCCGGACGCCCCCGGGCCCAACTGGCAAGTCCTTGCAAGCTCCGGGATTCAACCGCCGGTGACCCATGCGGCAGCCGACCATGCCGCCGTCGTCGATCGCAACTACACGCTCCTGCTCCGGGGCGGACCGCTTTCCGAACAGCATCGCCGCATGCTCGCCGCGTTCGGCGCCTTCGTGGTGGCGTTGAGGGAGCGCCAGCAGCTCGTCAAGAGCAGGCAGGACAACGTGCGCCTGGCCGAAGGCAACAAAATGCGGACCTCCATCCTGCGCGCCGTCTCCCATGATCTCCGTACTCCTTTGGCGGGCATCAAGCTTGCTGTCAGCAGCCTGCGACAGGAAGACGTGACCTTTGCCCCCGAAGACGAACGCGAACTGTTGGCCACCATCGAGGACTACGCGGACCGCTTGGATCACCTGGTGGATAACTTGCTGGACATGTCCCGGATCACTGCGGATGCCGTGAATCCGCTGCTGCGAGGGCTGGGCTGGCACCAGATCATGCCGGAGGCTTTGCGCGGCGTGACGGGGGAGCGCATCCGCAACGAGCTTCCGGCAAACCTTCCCCAGATAGAGGCCGACGCCGGGATACTGGAACGCGTCGTGGCGAACCTTGTCGAAAACGCAGTGAAATACGCGCCTGATTCCGATGTTGTGCTGGTGGCTCGGACCGGAGCGGGCATCACGGTGGATGGTCGGCCGGCCAGCGAACTCCGCGTGATGGACCATGGTTCGGGGATCGGGCCAGCGGCAGTCCTGGAGCTTTTCCAGCCTTTCCAGCGACTCGATGATTCTCCATCCAGCCGGGACGGCCGCAGCGGAATCGGTTTGGGACTCGCTGTCGCCAAGGGATTCACCGAGGCCATGGGCGGTACGCTCATGGCTGAGGCGACGCCGGGAGGCGGGCTGACCATGGTGGTCACACTCCCTCTGTGGACGGGAGGGCGGCCATGAACCTCGTGCTGATCGTGGAAGACGAAGCCCAGATCGCCAGGGCAATGCAAATCAATCTCCACGCCCACGGCTACCACGCCATCAGCGTGGGCAACGGCGCAGATGCCCTCAAAGCGGCGGCCCAGCAGCCCGTGGACATCGTTGTGCTCGACCTTGGGCTTCCGGACATGGATGGTGTGGATGTGATCAAGGGAATCCGCGGCTGGAGCACCATGCCCATTATCGTGCTGTCCGCCCGGCATGGTTCGGAAGACAAAGTAGAAGCGCTCGACGCCGGAGCCGACGACTATGTGACCAAGCCCTTCGGCCTGGACGAACTCCTGGCCAGGCTCCGTGCCGCCTCGCGGCGGGCAGCACCCAGGGATGAAGCGCCGACGCTCCAGACCGCCGACTTCCTGGTTGACCTGGCCGGAAAGAAGATCACCAAGGACGGCGCGGAAGTACGGCTGACGCCCACGGAGTGGAACATCCTGGAATTGCTCGTGCGCAACGCCGGACGGCTGGTCAGCCAGCAGCAGATCCTCACCCAGGTTTGGGGACAGGCCTACGCCAAGGAGACCCAGTACCTGCGTGTCTACATCGCCCAGCTCCGGCGCAAGCTCGAACGCGACCCCGCCCGGCCCCGCCACCTCCACACCGAGGCCGGCATGGGATATCGCTTCGATCCGTAGCTGCGTACGTAGACTGTAGTCATGGATACCGCATCGTTGCTTGCCGTTTGCCGGGTATACGAGCTCCTGCCCGATCCCGAAGGGTCGGTGGGAGTGACGGCCATCGACAAGCGCCCGGTCGACGGGCCGGTGAAGGTCCACAAGCTGGGAATCCACGGGGACATCCAGGCGAGCCGGATCCACCACGGCGGCGAGGACCAAGCTCTCTACGCGTACTCGCAAGCGGACGCCGATTTCTGGGCCAATGAACTCCAGCGGGACATGCCCGCCGGGATCTTCGGCGAGAACCTCCGCGTTGCCGGAATCGAGACCAGCGGTGCCGTGATCGGCGAACGGTGGAAGATCGGCCTGGATGTCGAAGTGGAGGTCACATCGCCGCGTGTACCGTGTGCGACTTTCCAGCGCCGCATGAATGAACCCCAATGGGTCAAGCGTTTCACGGAGGCAGGGCGGGTCGGCACCTACCTGCGCGTGGTTAAGACCGGCTCCATCTCGGCCGGCGACTACATCCACAAACTGTTCGTGCCGAAGCACGGCATCACGGTGGGGCAGTGGTTCAGCAACCCCAACCTCGATGACATGCAGTTGCTTCTCGACGCTGAGGCGGACGGAGAGATCCTGCTGCAGTCCGACTACCATGACAGCTTCGAAAAGCTCCTGCGCCGCAACGGGGTGGACGCCTGAAAGCGGCCTTTGAGCGGACAGCCTGAAGTGCGGTATTAAAGGCGGCTTTGAGGGCGCCGGCGGCGCGTTTGTGCGCAAGCTCACCGCCGCCGTCGACCGTTATGTCGCCACGGGACTGATCTGTGCCCTACACTTGAACTATCCCCCACTCCGGAAATCCCTTTTTCCTGCCCAATTCTTGAGGCAGGACTGGTCAGTGTTGGGGCCCGCAAAATGTGTGTGGGCAGTTTCATAGGGAGAGCCGGGCGAAGAAAACGCTGTACAGACTGCTGAGATAGCAGCCAAGAGATGCAGCGGGAAGTCCTGCCATGGGATTGCGACAGCGCCGGACTTCTTGCGAGCACCAGAGCCTCCTGGTTCTTTTGCCCGCAACGTGTACTGCGGCCAAGCCCAACCGGGCCGCGCCGACTGGCCCCCTATGGATGAGGAAACTTTCCCCTATGCCCGAAAACCTGAACGACCCGTTCGTCGCCGAGTCTGCTGAAGAAGCAGAGACCGCCGTCGAGATCGCCGAAACCGCACCCGCCGCTGAGTTCATCGAGGCTCCGGCCCCGGTCGAGGCTCCAGCCTTCACTGAGGCACCCACCGAGGCTTCTGCCAGGGCTGAAGCGCCCGCCAAGGCTCAGGCTGAGGCACCCGCCGAAGACGAGGAAGACGGCATCCGCTTCGTCGACCTCGGAATCGACCCCCGCGTCCTTGCAGCCCTGCAGGACGTCGGCTACGAGAAGCCGTCCCCGATCCAGGCAGCAACCATTCCGTTGCTGCTCGAAGGCCGCGACGTCGTGGGCCTCGCCCAGACCGGCACCGGTAAGACTGCAGCTTTCGCAGTACCGGCACTGTCCCGCCTGGCCGAACTCCACGACCTCAACGGCCCTTCCCGCAAGACCCAGGCACTGGTTCTCGCTCCGACCCGCGAGCTTGCGCTCCAGGTTGCCGAGGCGTTCACCTCGTACGCCAAGCACATCGACGACTTCACGGTCCTCCCCGTTTACGGTGGCTCCGCCTATGGCCCGCAGCTTGCCGGCCTTCGCCGCGGTGCACAGGTGGTTGTCGGTACCCCCGGCCGCGTCATCGACCACATCTCCAAGGGTTCCCTGGACCTGTCCGAGCTGCAGTACCTCGTACTGGACGAAGCCGACGAGATGCTCCGCATGGGCTTCGCCGAGGACGTGGAGCAGATCTTCCAGCAGACCCCGGAAGACCGCCAGGTTGCACTGTTCTCCGCCACCATGCCGAGCCAGATCCGCCGCATGTCCAAGCAGTACCTGAACAACCCGGCTGAGATCTCGGTCAAGTCCAAGACCACCACCGGCGCCAACACACGGCAGCGGTACCTGCAGGTCATGGGCCCGCACAAGCTTGACGCCCTGACCCGCATCCTCGAGGTGGAAGAGTTCGACGGCGTTATCGCCTTCGTGCGCACCAAGATGGCTACCGAGGACCTCGCTGACAAGCTGAAGTCCCGCGGCTTCCAGGCTGCCGCCATCAACGGTGACATTCCGCAGCAGCAGCGCGAACGGACTGTCGACGCACTGAAGGAAGGCCGCATCGACATCCTGGTGGCCACCGACGTCGCGGCCCGTGGCCTTGACGTTGAGCGCATCAGCCACGTGGTCAACTACGACATCCCGCACGACACCGAGTCGTACGTCCACCGCATCGGCCGTACCGGCCGTGCAGGCCGTAGCGGCGACGCCATCCTGTTCATGACGCCGCGGGAGAAGTACCTGCTGCGTTCGATCGAGAAGGCCACCCGCCAGCCGGTTGAGCAGATGCACCTGCCCACCGCCGAGACCGTCAACACCTTGCGCCTTGGCAAGTTCGCGGACAAGATCACGGAGACCCTCGAGTCCGAGGACGTTGCCGCGTTCCGTGACTTGATCTCTTCCTACGAAGAGGAGCACAACGTTCCGGCGTCGGAGATTGCTGCTGCGCTGGCCGTCATGGCACAGGGCGGCCAGCCGCTCCTCGTCAAGGAACTGCCGGCTGCACCGGAATTCCAGAAGCGCGAGCGCTCCAAGGACGGCTTCGGTTCCCGTGGCCCGACCCGCGCCCTGACCGAGGGCAACGCCACGTACCGGATCGCCGTCGGACGCCGTCAGCGCGTCATGCCCGGTTCGATCGTTGGCGCCATTGCCAACGAAGGCGGCATCTCCTCGGCACAGATCGGCGGCATCGACATCCGCTCGGACCACTCCCTGGTGGAGCTTCCGGCGGACCTGAGCCCCGAGCAGCTGCGCGCACTGTCCCGCACCCGGATCGGCGGCGAGCTGATCCACCTTGAGCTGGACAACGGTCGCAAGCCGGCGTCTGACCGCGGCGGCGAGCGTGGCGGTTACTCCGGTGGCAGCCGCGGCGGCGACCGTGGCGGCTACTCCGGTGGAGACCGTGGCGGAAACTTCAAGGGCAACGGGGGCTTCAAGAAGGAGTTCCGTAAGACTGAAGGCGACCGTGGCAGCTACGCCGGCGGCGAGCGTTCTTCCGCTGACCGCGGCGGCCGTTCCTACAGCGAGCGCAGCAGCGCCGGTACCGGAACAGGCAGCTACGCCGACCGGGGTGCACGCAAGCCGCGCACTGGTGGCGACACTGGCAACCGCGATTTCAACCGCAAGGGTAAGTGGTAAACAGGACTAGTTCCTGGGTTTTTGGCAGAGGCCGGCTTTCGAGCCGGCCTCTGGCTGTTTAACGGTTGGCCATGTGTCGAGATCCAGGAAGACGTGCGGCCCGCGGCTGTGGAAAGGTTGGTTCATGGGTTTCCTCGATGGGTTGAAGAAGAACCTCGGCTTCGACAAGGCCGACCACAGGCAGACTGGATGGCCCTCGGAGGCCCCGCAGGAGGCCGTTGAAGCCTCAACGGGGGAGACGGTCCAGACTGCCGGGCCGGAGCCGTCAGCGGAAGCTCTCGTGGTTCCGGACCCCGCAGTGCCCGACGCCGGTGCTCCCGCCGACGGCGGAGGGCAGGTCACCGAAGTCGTAGTGGAAGCAGACGATACCTTGAGTGGCATCGCCTTGCAGTTCGGCGTCGACTTGGATGCCCTGATCGCCGCGAACGCGGATACCGTGCCCAACCCGGACCACATCTACCCTGGACAGGTGCTCCGCCTCCCCTGATTCAGACCCTTTCCGGCTCAAGAATCCGGCGCGGATGCAAATTGTGTCGGGGCCGTTTTTCCCCGTCCCGCAGCCGATTTGTGGCCTGAGAAATCGTCCGGTAGAGTATTTACTCGTTGCCCCCCTAGCTCAGTGGTAGAGCGCGTTCTTGGTAAGAACGAGGTCACCGGATCGATTCCGGTGGGGGGCTCTGAATGAGGGCCTGTGTCAAGGCGGTTTTTGGCCGGCTTGACGCAGGTTTTTCTCATTCGTGGCGGTGTAGCTCAGTTGGTTAGAGCGCACGACTCATAATCGTGAGGTCGGGAGATCGAGCCTCCCCACCGCTACAAGTTTCAGCAGGCCAGAAGCGTTTCGCTTCTGGCCTGCTGCTGTTTTGAGCCTGCTTCCGGGGCCGTGGCTAGGGTTTACGCTTTGGTCATGAGATCCCGGAGCAAGGGAAGGAAGCCCCCATTCGAAGTGGTCTTCTCCGTATGGGCGTTCATGGTTGCCTTAGCGGTGATCGACGTCCTCGGCGATCGAAACATGCGCTATTACTTGAGCTTCGCCGTCGTGGTGTGCGGTTTTGGCTTTTCTTGGCCGCCGTCATGGAGATGGTTGCTCTTCCTTGTTCCTATTGCCCTCATCAGCCCGCTTTGGCTGCCGCGAGCCCGGCGTTTCTTTGACGATGCCCGCGATGAGTCCTCTTCAAATGCGGGCGGTCCGCGCGGACAGGGCACTGATGATGAAACTTAGAGTCGCCATTATCGGGTTCGCTTTGTTCATTTTGATGGCGATGGCGCTCCTCGCGGCCCTCTTCCCAAACCTCGTGCGGCTTCTCACTGCTGGCATGCCCGTCGTCATGGGCGCCGCGCTGTTGACTGTGGTCATCCTGGAACGGTCGCGACGACGGTCGGAACAAGTAATGCCAGGTGACCGGCAAAAGACTCCGGTCGCCACCTGACCCCGGCGAGCTGAGGCTCCTCCCGGTCCTGACCGCAGCCCGCAAGCCTGCTGGGCACTAGCCGTAAAGATTTCGTAAAGATCCTGCTGAATGGCTGGGAGCACCGTCGAGCTGCCGATAGTTTTTAGAGGGCGCCGCCACTTGGGTGTCCCCCAATCCTCAGGTGGCGGCGCTTCTCGACGATGGCCCGCTCTTACGCGCTTGCGGTGGAGTTACCCGCACCATCGAAACTCCGCTTGCCAGCCATCTCACTAGACACCCGCGAGCTATGCAGAATCCTGGCTTCGGGCAGCGCGCAAGTCCCCGAGAGCGGCCGCAGAGTAGGGTTCAGGATTAACACTAAATCAGATTTTGCAGGAGCATTTGGCGCCCGGTCGAACACTCTTAGTTGAATCTTGATCTTTTCTTAGTGTTTCCTTGAGGTTCACCCTGTAATGAGGCTGTTTCGTTTGTGTGGCCATCTCAAGCTACGATCAGGAGGTTGTCCGGACCGAAAGGCATCACTGCTCGTGGATTTTGGCCGCTTTCTCATTGACCTTGTGGTCTTCGTTGGCATCACAGTCGTGCTGATGTGTTCCTTCCATCTGCTGGTGCTGTGGCACTCGAAGCGGAAGCATGCGAAGCTGTCGCGCCCTGAAAAGCAGCCCCAACCAATCCGCGATGCACAACCGGGCGCGGAGCGGTTGATATCTGTTCCTGATCGAGCCTGACCCCCAGTGCGTCCTGTTCTGACGGCGAGTCGGTGATGCGAAAGCTTGTCTCTCCGTTTGCGTCGGACTGGCAACGCGTTTTGCGATCACACGGCGACTATCCGCGGCGTCCGAAGGCCATGACAATGGCTACCACAGCCGCGACGACCAGTACCGTCGCAACCCAGATCCACTGTTGTCCGTCCAACTTCGCCCCAATCTCAGGTCTTGACTCAGTCTCCCAAAATGGAAGCTATTGAGCGAGGTCTTATCGGGAGATCGAACATCCCCATCACCACAGAAACAGGAGAAGGCCAGGAGCGTTGAGCTCCCGGCCTTCTCATATTTGGGCTGCAGGGTTCCGCAAGCCTCCCGTCCTGCCTTCCCGGATTCAAAGAGGGTCAGGAAGGGCGCCGTCGCCAGCTGCGCCGAAGGGGCCAGCCCTAGTTCAACGCGATTACCAGCATCTGGTTGGTTCCCGGGATGCACGTCTGGAGTACCGCCCGGGGAAACCCGCCGAATACCGCTGCGACGTTGTTGGTGGTCCCGCCTTGGGGCACCTGGCCGCGGGCTGTCACGGTGTACATGCCGTACCCTGGGATGCTCACCTTCTCGCCGACGCCGATCCCAGAGAATTGTGCCCATCCTCCGCAGAAATCGTGTTCTGTAATGAACAGCGAGTAGGCGTCCGTGGGCGTGAAGTGGATCGGGCCAATGCAACTATCCACAGCGGCCTGGCCGCCTGAACCCGCAACGTAGATGGTCTGCACCGCCGGAGCCGGAGCAGGAGAGGGTGCTGGTGCCGGAGCGGCTGCCGGCGCAGGGGCTGCCGGGGCCGCGGCAACCGACGGTCCTGTCAGCTTCAGCACCTGGCCGGGCACGATCACCGAATACGCGCTGAGCCCGTTGGCTGCCAGCATAGCGTTGACGTCGACGCCGAACCTGGCGGCTATCGAGCCGACGGTGTCGCCGCTGACCACCGTGTAGGCGTTCGTGTCCGTCGCAGGAGCAGGAGCCGCAGCGGGTGGAGCTGCGACCACCGGCGCCGCTGCGGGGGCTGAAGGCGCGACGGCGGCTGGTGCCTGTGCGGGCACGGGCACCAGTGTGGCTGCCGGGGCAGCGCTTTCAACCGGCGTCGGATTGGCAGCGGCCGGCGAAGGCAGGGTGAGCCCGGCTCCCGAGCCCAGGAGCGGTGCGATGGCGGAACTGGTGCCTCCTGGCGCCAATACCTGTGAGTAGTTCTGCATCGTCACGGCCGCAACGGCGACGACTGCCACGATTGCCCAAGTGACTATTGATGCCTTGTACCTGGTGAGTGTTCTTACCCCCGCGGATATCAGGGCGAGGACGCTGCCTCCGCTGATCCCGCTGTGCCTGTACTCCTGTTGATACATGTCATATCCCCGTGATTCATCGTTTCTGGGGCAAGTCGGTTGGCTGGCCCTGGAGGTGATGCGCAGGCGCAGGGGACGGCGCTTGTTGAGACCCTTTTGCTTAATTGCGCAGCACTGAGGAAGCCCTCAATTCAGCCCATTTCGAATAAATCCATCAACGGGATGTAACCCGGCTATTTGGATAAATCCATCAATGAGACTTATGAATGAGGCATTCCTTTTCCTGCTGCAGGTGACTTGAGTCTAGAAATTCGAAATTAACTCCACACGAGTGGGTGCCACTTGCTTTTACTTCCCGCCACCCACCCAACACTCGCAAGGCGTCTCCGGCAGCGAGGGTGTGCCTGAAGTGCCCAGGTCCTCCGGTCTTCGAACGGAAAATGTGATGGTGATTAAACTAAGTCTGCTTAGTTTTTGAAGGCCTTATTTGTTCGAAGGATTTACGAATTAGTCATTCCGTTCCGCAAATGCGGAGAGGGCTATTGTCGGGAATTTATCCACCGACTTGGGGAGGTTGTGGCCGAGGTACTTGACCACTGCGACAGAATGGGTCCATGAGTCGAATCGCAATCATCGGCGGCCACGGCAAGGTGGCCTTGCACCTGTCCCGCATCCTGAGCAACGAAGGCCACGCGGTCACTTCCTTCATCCGCAATCCCGAACACGCGCCCGACGTCACGGTGACGGGTGCAGCCCCGGTAATACTCGACGTCGAGAAGTCGACGACGCCGGAGATCGCCTCCGCGCTTGACGGCCACGATGCGGTGGTGTGGTCAGCCGGGGCAGGGGGCGGCAGCCCGCAACGCACGTATGCGGTGGACAGGGACGCCGCAATCCGCTCGATGGATGCCGCGGCGCAATCGGGCGTGGCCCGCTATGTGATGGTGTCCTACTTCGGGGCCGGGCCCAACCATGGCGTTCCCGAGGACAACAGCTTCTATGCCTATGCGGAAGCCAAAGCCGCGGCCGACGAGTACCTGCGTGGGACAGACCTCGACTGGACGATCCTGGGTCCGGGGGCGCTGACCAGCAATCCGGGCTCTGCGCTCATCGAGGTAAGCCCCGCGGACCCGGGCGCCGGGACGGAAACCTCGCGGGCCAATGTCGCCTTGGTGGCTGCCGCCGTCTTGGAACTGCCGGAAACTGTGCGCCGCACCATCGAGTTCAGGGACGGTGGGGTGCCGGTGGTCGAGGCCCTCACAGCGTCTTAACCGCGCCCAGCGCGACTACGCCATGCCGGCTACAAAACCGGCCTCGGGACCGCGCCCAGCCGCGATATGTTGGTAGGGCCAGTCCACGGCATGCGCCCGGGACGCTACCGCTACGACGTCTGGGGAAATCGGGAACATGGACCAGTTGGCACTCATTGTCGGTTTGCTGCTTGCAACGGTCGTGGCCGTGGGCTTGGGGGACCGCTTGCGGCTCCCGTACCCGGTGTTGATGCTGTTGCTGGCTGCAGCGATGACCTTCATCCCGGGGTTCCCGGATTTTGAGCTCGCGCCCGAGCTGATCCTGCCGATATTCCTCCCGCCCTTGCTCTTTGCGACCGCGCAGAAGAGCTCCTGGGCGGTGTTCCGGGTTCGATGGCGGACGCTGTTGCTTATGGCCGTGGCCCTTGTTGTGGTCTCGACGGCGGTAGTTGCCGGAGCCGCGTGGCTCATGATTCCCGGGATCGGCATTCCTGCGGCGATCGCACTGGGGGCCATGGTGGCTCCGCCGGACCCGGTTGCGGTTGAATCCGTCGCCGGCCGCGTCCACATGCCGCGCAGGCTCATCACGGTGCTCCAGAGCGAGGGCTTGTTCAACGACGCTGCAGCCATCGTGATCTTCCAGGCCGCGGTGGCGGCGACGGTTTCCGGCACCAAGCTGGGGGCCGGCGTCGTGCTCCAATTCGTGATCGGTGCGGCACTGGCCGTCATCGTCGGCATCGCGATGGGCTGGTTGACGAGGCTGATCACCAAGCTGGTCACCTCCATGGTGGCCCGAAGCGCCGTGACACTGGTGATTCCCTTCGCGGCCTACATCCTGGCGGAAGAACTCCACGCTTCGGGGGTGATCGCCGTCGTCGTTACCGCGCTGGAGACACAGCGGCACGCGCGGTCCCAGGACGCGGCCGAACGTGTCACGCGCACCGCTTTCTGGGATGTGGTGGAACTCCTCGCGACCGGCCTGGCGTTCGGACTTGTGGGGTTGGAGATCCGGCATGTGATCCGTGACGAGGGAGCGGCCGTTTACGGCATGATCGGCCCGGCCGTGGCGGTGTGCGTGCTGGTGTTCGTTGTCCGTTTCGCGTGGCTCGGGCTGTTGGCGATCTCGGCCCGCAAGCGGAAGAACCTGTTGCAGCCAACTTCCCCCAAGGAGGTCCTGATCCTGACTTGGTGTGGCATGCGCGGCCTCGCGACGCTCGCACTCGCCTTGGCCCTCCCTCTCACGATTGCCGATGGGGGCGACTTCCCCGCCCGGCACGAAATTCTGGTCATCGCCTGCGCGGTACTGCTGGCCACCCTGGTGCTGCCTGGGCTGACCCTTCCCTGGCTTATGCGCGTGCTCAAGGCATCCGAAGACGGCTCGCACGAAAAGGATGCCGCGCGGCTCTTGGCCAGGCGCGCCCAGACCGCCGCGATCTCCGCGCTCAAGGAACACGATCTGATGAAGGAATTGCCGGCGGACAAGGTGGCGCTCGTCAAGGAAAAGATGACCCGCCTGCACGCCGAGCTGCTTGACGGGACCTTGAAGAACGAAACAGACGTTGAAAAGCGCCAACGCGGCAGGGAACTGGCGATCGCGGTCCAGACCATCGCCCTCGACGCCGCGCGCCAGGAAGTGGTCGCAGCGCGGAGCGAACCGGGGATGGATCCCGAGGTTGCGGACCGGGTGCTTCGCCAGCTCGACCTCCGCACCATGGCGATGCCGGACTAGTCTCCGGCGACGCCGGACTAGTCGCCGAAGGCCCTAGGCCCGCCGCAACACCAGGTCCAGGGAGTTCTTCTCCACGCGGTCCAATGCGTGGCGGACTGCGCCGATGCCAACAATCGCGTCGCCCAGCGGCGACGCTGCCAACCGCGGGGGAGTGGCGGTGTAGGCAGCCAGCTTCCGGACGGTCGGCTCAAGAAGGGCCGACGCCGAATCTGCCACCGCGCCGCCGATCACCACGAGCTCCGGGTTGAGCATGATGGCCACCGTGGAGACTACCCGGGCCAGCCGGTCCGAGAGCCGTTCGAGAATGTCCAGCGCAACGTCGTCGCCCTCGGCAGCAGCGGCGAAGACATGCTGTGCCGTGACCTCCTGGCCCGCGGGGACCGCCGTCCGAAGCGTGGTTTTCGACTTTCCCGCCAGGGCTTCCGCTGCCCACAATCTGGCCAGCGCGGCGAGGCCGTCCGCCGATCCGACTCCGTCCACCATGTCCAGGTAGGCCATCTCGCCAGCGCCGCCGCGGCTGCCATGAAGCAAACGGCCGGATTCCACCAGGCCTGCGCCGAAACGCTCACCGGCAAGGAGGACTGCCAAGTCCTGGATGCCGCTGCCGGCGCCGCGCCAACATTCGCCCAATGCCGCCAAGTTGGCATCGTTCTCCAGCACCACAGCCCATCCGTGCAGATCATGCAGGGCCTTCTTCAGCCCGACGTCGAACAGGCTCCAGAACGGCTGGCTGACGAGGATGTTTCCGTCGCGGCCTACTGGAGCGGCGAGGCCCACCGTCACCGCGAGGACTTTGTCCGGTGCCACTCCGGCAGCCTCGAGGGCCAGGAGCGCGGTTTGGCTGATGACACGGATCCGTTCCTCCGCTTCGATCTCCCTGGCGCGAAATGGCCCACTGGACCGTCCAATGGTGCGGCCGCGCAGATCTGCCACCACAACGGTGGTCTTGAGCACGCCGACGTCGATCCCCAAGACGCAGCCGGCGCTTTCGTCGAGCTCGAAGCGTCGTGCGGGGCGGCCCTTTTGGTACGTGCCGAAGTCACGCTGGTTCTCCAGCTCTCGGATCCAGCCCCGGGCCATGAGGTCTTCGCACACGGAAATGGTGGTGGCGCGGGTCAAGCCGGTGGCGTCCATCAGCTCAGAAACAGTCACGGCGTTGGAAGCGCGGATGGCTCCGAGCACGGTGGCCGCGTTGAACCGCCGGAGCATCTGCGGAGTGGCAGTCGCGATATCGGGCATGGCTGTTGACCTTCTGTTGGTATGCGTCACATAATACTAGAGGCACTAAATTTAGATTCTAAATAAACGCCCGTCCATCGCAGCGTCGACACAGAACAGGATTCCCTTTGTCCTCCACCGTCACCATGGCCACCCACGTCGACTCCGAGCGCTCCGAGCGCATGGCCGATCCGAACTGGTGGCGCCAAGCGGCTGTCTACCAGATCTACCCGCGCAGCTTTTCCGACGCGAACGGCGACGGACTGGGCGACATCAAGGGCATTACCGCCAAGGTTCCGTACCTGAAATCCCTCGGCATCGACGCCGTCTGGTTGAGCCCGTTCTACCCGTCGGCCCTGGCTGACGGTGGTTACGACGTCGATGACTACCGCAACGTTGACCCCAAGCTGGGCACCCTTGCAGACTTCGATGAGATGGCGGCCGCCCTGCACGCCGCAGGCATCAAGTTGATCGCGGACATCGTGCCGAACCACTCTTCGGACCGGCACGAATGGTTCAAGGAGGCGCTGGCTTCACCGAAGGGTTCGGCAGCCCGCGAGCGCTACATTTTCCGCGACGGTCTGGGCGAGAACGGCGAACTGCCCCCGGCGGACTGGGACTCGATTTTCGGCGGGCCGGCCTGGGAACGCATCACCGAACCGGACGGCACCCCGGGCCAGTGGTACATGCACATCTTCACCAAGGAGCAGCCGGACTTCAACTGGGACAACCCCGAGGTCCGCGAAGACTTCCTGAAGACCCTGCGCTTCTGGTCCGACCGTGGCGTGGACGGCTTCCGCATCGACGTCGCCCATGCGCTCACGAAAGACCTGCCGGAGGTTCTGCCGTCGAAGACCGAGCTGCCCAAGGAGGGCGAAAACGCTTTGGGCGCCCACCCGTTCTGGGACCGCGATGAGGTGCACGAGATCTACGCCGAGTGGCGCAAGGTCTTCAATGAGTACAACCCGCCCCGGACGGCCGTCGCCGAAGCGTGGGTGCACGCTGACCGCCGCGCCCGCTATGCCAGCCCAGACGGCTTGGGCCAGGCATTCAACTTCGACCTCCTCCAGGCTGATTTCGACGCAGGCCAGTTCCGCGACATCATCACGAAGAACCTCAGCGAAGCCGCTGCCTCCGGTGCTTCTTCCACCTGGGTCTTCTCCAACCACGACGTCGTCCGGCACGCCACCCGCTACGGCTTGCCCGCGGGCGGCGGCCGTGACGGCCTGGGCCAGGACGGCAAGCAGTGGCTGCTCGACGGCGGTTCGGCCGCCGACGTCGACGCCGAGCTCGGCTTGCGCCGCGCCCGCGCCGCGTCGTTGCTGATGTTCGCCCTTCCCGGCTCCGCATACCTGTACCAGGGCGAAGAACTCGGACTGCAGGAAGTCGGCGACATCGCGGCCGGCCAGCGCCAGGACCCGGCGTTCTTCCGCAACCCGGGAGTCGACGTCGGCCGTGACGGTTGCCGTGTCCCGCTGCCGTGGACCAGCGAGGGTTCGTCGTTCGGCTTCGGCGAGGGACATGCCCACTTGCCGCAGCCTGAATGGTTCGCGGGCTATGCGGTGGCGGAGCAGGAGAACGTTCCCGGCTCCACGCTGGAGCTATACCGCAAGGCCCTGGAACTGCGTTCGGAACTGCGGGCGGCCGAGGACCTGGAGTGGATCCCTTCCAGCCACGAGTCGGTGCTTCATTTCGTGCGCCCCAACGGCTGGCAGTCGGTGACGAACTTCGGCACCGAGCCGGTGGCACTTCCGGAAGGCACCGTCGTCGTGAGCAGCGCACCGCTCGCAGGCGGCAAGCTCCCGGCAAACACGACGGCCTGGATCGTCTAGTCCCTCCCCCCTGCCCCTATCCCTCACCCAACTAACTCGCAGTTAATGTCGTTTTGAAGGCTGTAAACGACAACAACTGCGGGTTAGTTGCGTTGTGAAAGAGTTGGAAAATGACTGCAAAGAGTGAAACTGCCGCGGGCCGGCTTATTTATGGATGCATGGGCCTCGGAGGTCCTTGGGAGGGCAGCGAATACGGTGCTGCCGAAATCGAGCAGGCCGCGGCCGCGATCGAAGCCGCCATGGGCATCGGGATCACCCTGTTCGACCATGCCGACATCTACCGCAGCGGCAAGGCCGAGGCCGTCTTCGGCGAAGTCCTCGCCCGGACGCCGGGGCTGCGGAAAAAGATCCAGCTCCAGACCAAGTGCGGAATCCGGCTGAGCCAGCCCGGCGTCGACGGACATTACGACCTCAGCAAGGACGCCATCCTGGAGCGGGTCAATGGAAGCCTGGAACGGCTCAGGACCGACTACGTCGACGTGCTGCTGCTCCACCGTCCCGATCCCCTGATGGAACCCGCAGAGGTGGCATCCGCCGTCGGGCAGCTCATGGCGGAGGGTAAGGTGCGGCAATTGGGCGTGTCCAACATGTCCGGCGCGCAGATCGCCTTCCTGCAGGACCAGCTGGAGGTGCCGATCGTGGCCAACCAGCTGGAAATGAGCCTGCACCGGCGGGCGTGGCTCGAGAGCGGGGTCCTGGTCAACCACGACGACGCCCTCGGCTACAGTTTTCCGCACGGCACTTTGGAACACTGCGTCGGCCAGGGGATTGAACTGCAGGCCTACGGTTCCCTCGCCCAGGGCCGGTACACGGGCTCGACGCCGGTTTTCCCGACTGCCGCGGACACTGCGACTGCCGCTCTGGTCGCCCAGCTCGCGGAAGCAAAGGGCGTCACTCCTGAGTCCGTGCTGTTGGGCTGGCTCATGAAGCATCCGGCACGCATTTCCCCGGTGCTGGGCAGTTCCAACCCGGCGCGGATCGCTGCCTGCGCGGATGCTCCCGCCGTTGCCGCAGCCATGACGCGCGCCGAGTGGTATGGCCTGTGGGTGGCTGCGCGGGGCAGCAAGCTCCCCTAAAGCGCGTTAAACCCAACTGACTCGCAGTAGGTGTCGTTTTGAGGGCTCATAACGACAACAACTGCGAGTCAGTTGGGCTGGGGCAGCTACAACAACACATGCGTGCTACTACAGCGGCGCGACAACGGAATAGGTGCTTGAGTCGCCTTGGATCGATTGGCTCTGCTTGCCGTCCACGCCCACCGGGATGTCGCCGGCAATGGTCACGCGATTGAGCTTGCGCGGCTGGCCGTCGTAGTTGTCGGGGGCGTAGTGCTGGGTGATGCGGTTGTCGAAGAGGACCAGCTGGTTCGGTTCCCAGTTCACGCGCACCACGTTCTCCGGACGGGTGACGTAGGCCTGCAGCAAGCGGATGATGTCCTTGGACTCCGTGTTGGACAGCCCCACGATCCGAAGGCGCTGCGCGAAGCCCCCAATGAACAATCCGCGCTCGCCGGTCAGGGGATGGACCCGGACCACGGGGTGGGCGGTTTCGAACTTGATGCGCGTGAACTCCTTGCGCCGCTCATCGGCGTTCTCGTGTTCCAGGTTCTTCGGTACCGAGTAGTCGTAGTCGTTGGTGTGAATGGCCCAGAGCGTGTCCGCGAAGTTCCGGAGCTCGTCGGGCAGGTCCAAATATGCTCCCGCCGAAGACGCAATCAGGGTTTCGCCACCGTAGGACGGAAGGTCGATGCTTCGCAGGGTGGAAGCCTGCGGCGGGTTGACCACGAACGTGACGTCGGTGTGCCAATTGTTGGCGGAACCGTTCTCGCTATCCACGGGCAGCACGTTCTCTTCGCCCTCCACGGAGGCCACGGTCGGATGTGCCGTGGTAAGCGGGCCGAAATGGCTGGCGAACTTCACCTGGGCCTCGTCGCTGAGAATGTTGGCTTCCCGGAAAACGAGGGCCTTGTGTACGTTGAGCGCGGCGCTGATCTGCCCCACGGTTTCCGGGGAGAGTTCGCCGCTGAGGTCGAAGCCGCGGATTTCGGCGCCGATCCGGGATCCGAGCTTGGCGAATTCCAACTTTGTGTCAGTGATGACGGACATTTTTTGTTCCTTTTCTGTTGTGACTTGGTTGTGACGGGATGGATTGACGGTCAGGACCCGGACCCGACGGCGGTCCGCCAGCGGGAGAAATGCCGTTCCAGGGCTACGAGGAGGAAATTCACGGTCAGGCCCAAAAGGGACACCGTGAGAATGCCGGCATACATGTCCGGGATGAGGAAACTGCTCTGGGCGTTCACGATCAGGTAGCCGAGACCGGCCTTGGCCCCCACCATTTCCGCCGCGATCAGCACCAGAATGGAGGCTGTTCCGGCCATGCGTATTCCGGTGAAAATAGTGGGCACCGCGGAGGGCAAAATCACCTTGCGGAACAGGGCGAGGCTTGAGAGGCCGAGCGATTTCGCGGCCCGGATCAGCAGCGGGTCCACGGTCTTCACACCGGCGATCGTGTTCAGCAGGACCGGGAAGAACGCCGCGTAGGCCACGATGCTGATCTTGGACTCCTCGCCGATCCCCAGCAGCAGTGTGAAGACAGGCAGCAGTGCAAGCGCGGCGGTGTTGCGGAACAGTTCCAGGAGCGGGTTCAGCACCGCATTGAGCTGTCCGTACCAGGCGATCAGCAAGCCGAGGGATACGCCGGCCACAAGGGCCGCGCCGAATCCCGACACCGACCGGGTGAGGCTCGCGGCCAGATGCCCCTGGATGGTTCCGGATTCGAACAGCTTGCCCCATGCCGCCAGCACCTCATGCAAGGGCGGCAGGAATACCCGCGTCGACGGACTTGCCAGATAGGTCGGCCCGAGTTCCCACAGAGCCAGGAACGCGATGATCCCCGCAGCCTTCCACAGGCCGGAACCGGCGCGGGCGGCAGCTGTCCGCACAAAGGCGCGCGCCGCCGTCGTGCGCTGCCTCCATAGTCCGCTCGCGGTGGGTCCGGAGTGCCCGACGGCGGGCGCTGACTGGGGTGCGGCGCTCGCCGCGGGTTGTTGTTCGAGTGTTGTGGTCATCAGGCTGCGCTCCTTTCGAGAGTTGTTCCCGGGATTTCATCCGGGGCAGTGCCGTCCGGCAGGATCTTGCGGTGGCCGGCGTCTTGGGCCAGGCGGACTTCGTCGTGCAACAAGGTCCAGACCTTGTGCCGTTGTTCGACGAAGGCGGGGTGCGAGCGGATGTCGTCCTCGCCGTCGCGGTCCGGGATGGCCACGTCCACGATTTCCTTGAGCCGTCCGGGACGGGCGCTGAGGACGGCGACGCGCTGTCCCAGGTACACGGCTTCGTCGATGCCGTGGGTGATGAACACGATCGTCTTGCCCGTGGCCCGCCAGATCCGCAGGAGCTCGTCCTGGAGCTGTTCACGGGTCTGGGCGTCCAGAGCGGCGAAGGGTTCGTCCATGAGGAGCACATCGGGCTCGTAGGCGAGACTCCTGGCTATGGCCACCCGCTGCTTCATGCCACCTGAGAGCTCATGCGGGAAACGGTCCTCGAAGCCGGCCAAGCCAACCAGTTTGAGGTATTCGCTTGCCTTGGCGGCACGTTCGCGGCGGTTGAGTTTGCGTCCGTCCGGGCCTTTGCCTTCGAGCCCGATCGACACATTGGCCGACGCCGTACGCCAGGGAAAGAGCGCGTACTGCTGGAAAACCACGGCACGGTCCTTCCCGGGTCCCGTTACCGGCCGGCCGTCCACCAATACCTCGCCGGAGGTGGGCGTGGACAGGCCGGCCAGGAGGTCGAGCAGGGTGGTCTTGCCCGAACCACTGGGCCCCACCAAGGTGAGGAACTCGCCGTCGCGCAGGTCGAGGTTCAGGGAATGGAGGGCGGTCAGCGTGGTGGGCTCTTTCGCGCCGGGCCTGCCAGCCGCGCCGGGCCTGCCAGCCGCGCCGGGCGGGGATGCCTGAGGGCGCTTGCCCGAGCGGACGGCGAATTGCTTGGTGACATTGCGGAGGCTGATTTTGGCGGTCATCGCTATCCCTTCGCCGTGCTTGTCGGAGTGCTTGATGCGAGAGCGTTGAACTTGTTCGAGTAGTACTTCGACGGCGTCAGATCGTTCTTGACGATCCCCGAGCTCTTAAGCCATGCGGACCAGCGGGTGAAGTCCTCGTCCTTGATCACCCCGTTGTCGGGCACGCCGGGGCTCTTCCAGTACTGCAGGTTCGCGGTGCTCTCATTGCGTCCGCGGGCGTCGATGATCTTCTTGAAGCGCGCGATCACTTGCTCGCGCGGCGTCTCGGTCTCCCACTTGATGGCCTTGGCCACACCCGTTGCAAAGGTCCGGGCCGTGTTGGGGTTCTTTTCGATGAAGTCGTTGCGGAGCACGTACTGTCCGCCGGCAAAGGCGCCGAAGAGCTCATAGTCGTTGAAGAGCGAACGCAGCCCGCTGGCGGCAACCGCATGGTCCTGCAGGACCCCGCCCAAGGTTCCAACATCCACCTGGCCGCGGCGCACGGCTTCCTCGGTGTCGTTGGGCGCGAGCACTACCAGTTGTACTTGCTTGATTTCGTCCTGGCTGAGGCCGTTCTTGCTCAGGTACGTGTTGATGACCGCTTCGGAATGGGCACCCAGGGTATTGACGGCGACCTTCTTGCCGATCAGGTCCCTGGCGGTTTTGATGGGGCTGTCCGCTTTGACGTAGAAGCCGTTGAAGGTCTTGGCATCTTCACCGTAGTAGTTCACGACGGCGGTCACCGGAGCACCTGCCTCAATCAGCTTCACCACGGCCCCGGAGAACGCTCCGCCGAAGTCGGTCTGGTTGGTCGCCGCCGACTGGATGTCCTGCGGACCGCTGATCGTGTTGCCTACCCAGTCGAGTTTGATGCCGCCCAGGTAACCGAGGTCCGCCGCCAGTTCGGGAAGGCCGACGCTGTTGGCCGAACCCTGGTAACGGAGCTCTCTGACTTCCGGTTGACCGGCTGTCTGGCCTCCGGCCTGGTCTCCCGCTTGGGCATTGCCGCCGCAGCCGGTCACCGTCAGCGCATATACGACGGCGGCCGCGACGCTTAGCAGGGGCTGGTGCAGTTTCATGGGAGCTACTTTCCGGGGGAGGGGATGTCGTTGGTCCGGACGTCGTCTGGAGTAGACCGAATTGCCGGTGGGAACGATGTAAGCGCATGTCCACTGCTCAGGGGAAGCCCGGCAGTAACGCCCGGAAACGCCGGGAAACCGGGGGAAATCCGGCGAAATCCCAGCGCAACTCCGGGCAATAGGGGGACACATTTCGCCCTGCGTCGCCGGGTTGAGCCGCATGACCCCCTTGCATCCGGAATCCGGAGATGGCCTGTCACAATCGTTTTGTTCGTATTGATGCTCACACCGGTGCCCGATTCTTAGCGTTCCCGGCGGCTGGCCGGATACGGTAGATACATGACGTCTAGCACCGCCGCCGAGTCCATTCGGTCCACCCGCAACATTCCCGCCGAGATTGCCCGCTCCTGGCTCCTCGTGAATGCCATGAAGACGGAGCTTTTTGACCAGTCGGCCTCGTCGCGCGCGGACGCCATCATCCTTGACATTGAAGACGCGGTGGACCCGTCCCAGAAGGACATTGCCCGCGAGAACGTCATCAATTGGCTGACCGCCGGTGGCCAGGCCTGGGTCCGCATCAACGACGCCACCAGCCCGTTCTGGGCCGATGACCTCGCCGGCCTGCGTGGCACACCCGGTCTGTTGGGCGTCATGCTGGCCAAGACCGAGTCTGCGGACCAGGTCACCGAGTCCTTCCACCGCATGGACGGCAAGACCCCGGTCATCCCGCTCGTGGAGTCGGCCCTCGGCATCGAGGAAGCCAACCACATCGCACGCGCACAGGGTGCCTTCCGCCTCGCCTTCGGTTCGGGCGACTTCCGCCGGGACACGGGCATGGCCGCCACGCCTGAGGCAATGGCGTACCCGCGTGCCAAGCTCGTCGTCGCCAGCCGCGTGGGCAACCTGCCGGGCCCCATCGACGGCCCCACCGTCGGCACCAACCACCCGATCCTGCGCGAGCAGACCGGCATCACGGTGACCATGGGCATGACGGGCAAGCTCTGCCTGGCCATCGACCAGACCACTGTCATCAACGAGGTCATCAGCCCCACGCCGTCGGACGTCGCCTGGGCCACCGACTTCATGAACGACTTCGAAGCCAACGGCAGGGTCATCCGCGACGGCTCCGACCTCCCGCGCCTGGGCCGCGCCGAAAAGATCATGAAACTCGCCGTGGCCTTCGGGGTCCAGCCCTCCCTGTAAGCCCACCCACCGACGCTCTCTCACCTAAGTCAGGCTTTTTCAGGACGCCCGCTCACGTATCAGGGAAATACCCGAAACCCTCCTGCGGATGATCTGAGCGGGCGTTGGCTGGAAAGCCGTCATATGTGAGCGGGCGTTGGTGGATTGGCGGCCATATGTGAGCGGGCGTTGGCTGGAAAGCCGTTATATGTGAGCGGGCGTTTGAGGAGTCGACGGCGTTCGGTTGCCGACCCGTTCCCATGCAGGGACGCTCGCTCGCTTATATCGGGTTTTGACCGGACGTTCGCTCGCTTATATCGGGTTTTGCCCCGACCCTCGCTCGCTTATATCGGGTTTTGCCCCGACCCTCGCTCGCTTATATCGGGCTTTGCCCCGACCCTCGCTCACTTGCGTCGGTTCCCGCCCTGTGGAACCCGCGGTTTCGGCAAGTGTCCTAAACTTGGGTGGTGCTGAACGAATTCTGGGCCACGGCCTCAATCGCCTACAAAACGCTGGTTTTCGGCGCGATGGGGCTTATCGCCGTCGGGATCATCCTGACGATCATTGGCAACGCCTCCCATAACCAGGGCCTTGCTCTGACGTCCTTGTTCGTGATCGGACTCGGCCTGGTCCTGCATGTCGTGGGCATGGTGGTCCGCGGACAGCAGGTCCGGAAGGGCTTGAAGAAGTAGCCCGCGGGAGCATGGGAATGACCCAGCACACGGTGGTGATCGCCGGAGCAGGCCCCACAGGGCTGATGCTCGCGGGCGAACTGGCGTTGGCCGGCGTCGACGTCGCGATTGTCGAGCGGCGCGCAAGCCAGGAGCTCGCCGGCTCACGTGCAGGCGGTTTGCACTCGCGAACCATCGAGGTCCTCGATCAGCGTGGAATTGCCGATCGCTTCTTGTCCGAGGGACAGGTCGCCCAGGTTGCGGGGTTCGGCGGCGTCCGTTTCGACCTCAGCGACTTTCCTACCCGGCACAACTACGGGCTCGGCCTGTGGCAGAACCACATCGAGCGCATCCTGGCCGGGTGGGTCGCCGAGCTGGCGGTGCCGATCTACTACGGGCGCGAGGTGACCGGTTTCGCGCAGGACGGGACCGGCGTCGACGTCGGGCTGTCCGCTGGCGAGCCGCTGCGCGCGGAATACCTCGTCGGGTGCGACGGCGGCCGCAGCCTGGTCCGTCAGGCCGCCGGTATCGAGTTCCCGGGATGGGATCCGACCACCAGCGCCCTGATCGCCCAGGTCGAAATGGCCGAGCAGCCGCCACTGGGCGTCCACACCAACGCCTTTGGCATCCACTCCTTCGGCAAGCTGGACTACAAGGTCCACGACGGCAAGATCGTTTACGCGGAGGGTGGACCCGTCGGGGTCATGGTGACCGAAGAGCACGTCGGGGCCGCGAGCGAGCCGACCCTCCAGGACCTGAGCGAGGCGCTCATCGCCGTATGCGGGACGGACTACGGGGCCCACAGTCCCATCTGGATCTCCCGTTTCACCGATATGGCCCGGCAGGCCGCGGACTACCGCGACGAACGGGTCCTCCTCGCCGGCGACGCGGCACACGTGCATGCCCCCGACGGCGGACAGGGCCTCAACACCGGCGTGCAGGATGCTGTGAACCTGGGATGGAAGCTGGCGCAGGTGGTCAAGGGGACATCGCCGGAAAGCCTCCTCGACAGCTACCACGCCGAGCGCCACCCAGTGGCCGCCCGCGTGCTGCGCAACACGATGGCGAGTGTCGCGCTCCGCCGCCAGGACGAACGCACGAAGGCCGTGGGCGAGGTCGTGGCCGAGCTCCTCGGCATGGAGGAACCGCGCCAGCGCTTCGCGGCGATGCAGTCCGGCCTCGATGTGCATTACGACGTCGGCGAGGGGCACCCGTTGCTTGGACGCCGCATGCCCGATCTCGACCTCGCCACCCCCGTCGGCCCGCTGCGCGTCTTCAGCCTGCTGCACAGTGCCCAGCCGGTGCTCCTCAACCTTGGCGAGCCCGGCAGCATCGACATCACGCCGTGGGCGGACCGCGTTCAGTTGATCGACGCCACCTACCCCGGGACTTGGGAGCTTCCCGCAATCGGGGCAGTCCCCGCCCCCGTTGCCGTGTTGATCCGGCCCGACGGATATGTGGCCTGGGTCGGAGAAGGCTCCCAACTGGGCCTCGCCGACGCCCTCACCAGATGGTTCGGACCGCCTGGCACGGAGTAGCCGTCCGGCTCTTCTTACCGGCTCAGGGGCCGATAGGGTTGGATCATG
The DNA here is from genome assembly GCF_002009585.1 of Arthrobacter sp. SRS-W-1-2016. Lineage (NCBI taxonomy): Bacteria > Bacillati > Actinomycetota > Actinomycetes > Micrococcales > Micrococcaceae > Arthrobacter > Arthrobacter sp. SRS-W-1-2016. The sequence goes on from NZ_MTPV01000061.1 coordinate 125,288, forward strand.
ACTATTAACCCGGATTTGCAGGGCCGCAGCTACCCTGCCTCAGAGGTGTACGACGTCGGCCGCGAAAAGATCCGGGAGTTCGCCCGGGCCGTGAAGGCCACCCACCCCGCCCACTTCGACGTCGAAGCCGCCAAAGCGCTTGGCCACAGCGACCTCGTCGCCCCGCCGACCTTCGCCATCATCGTCGCCCAGCGGGCGGATGCCCAGCTGATCGAGGACCCCGATTCAGGGATCGACTTCAGCCGCGTGGTGCACGCCGACCAGCGCTTCACGCACCACCGCGCGATCGTCGCCGGGGATCAGTTGCGGGCCGAACTGCACGTCGACGGCGTCCGCGCCATGGGCGGCGGGGCCATGATCACGACGCGTTCGGAAATCACAACGTTGGACGGCGAAAAGGTCGCCACCACCACGTCGTCCATCCTGGTCCGCGGAGAGGGACAGTAGCCATGAGCTTGAAACTTGAAGAACTCACCGTCGGGCAGGAAATCGGCACCCGCAGCATCGAGGTCACGCGCCAGGACCTGGTCAAGTACGCGGGCGCGTCGGGCGACTTCAATCCGATCCACTGGAACGAATCCTTCGCCACCGGCGTCGAGCTTCCCGGAGTCATCGCCCACGGCATGTTCACCATGGGCTCTGCCGTGCAGTTGGTGAGCGACTGGGCCGGCGACCCTGCCGCCGTCGTCGACTACCAGACGCGCTTCACCAAGCCCGTGCTGGTCGCCGACACCACCGGTACCAGCGAGCCCGGCGCCGTGATCGAGGTTGCCGGAGTGGTGGGAGCGCTCGACGTCGAGGCCCGCACCGCGCGCATCGACCTGACCGTCACCTTCGGCGGCCAGAAGGTCCTCATGAAGTCCCAAGCCGTTGTGAAACTTGCGTAAGTAATCAGCATCCCGCGCCGGGGCGCGCGCCTGACCGGCGCGCCCCGGGGTCGGCTGGCCCAGCGAATCCCAGCTAGGCTTGTTTGGTGACCCAGACGATGCTTTCCGAACTGACCACGGCCGCCGTTGGTGGCCCTGCCGGCACCTTTGTGGAGGCCCGCACCGAGGCGGAAATCATCGACGCCGTCCGCTCGGCGGATGCTGCGGGCGAGAAACTGCTCATTATCGGCGGGGGATCCAACCTGCTGGTTTCCGACGCCGGATACCCGGGCACTGTGCTGAAGATCGCGTCGCAGGGCTTCACCGTCAACTCGGAAGACAGTTGCGGAGGCGTTTCCGTGGTGGTCCAGGCAGGGCACAACTGGGACGCCCTTGTGGGGCACTCTGTGCTGCACGCGTGGTCCGGGCTGGAAGCCCTCTCCGGCATCCCGGGAGCCACGGGCGCCACTCCTGTGCAGAATGTTGGCGCTTATGGTGCCGACGTGTCCCAGACCATCGCCGCCGTGCGCACCTGGGACCGGGAACGCAACGCCGTGCAAACCTTCACCAACTCGGAGCTCAAGTTCGGCTACCGGGACTCCATCCTCAAACAGACCACCACCGAGGGCTCGCCACGTTACGTCGTGCTGACGGTTGAATTCCAGCTGCCGCTCGGACGCATGAGTGCGCCCATCCGGTACGCGGAGTTGGCCCGGTCCCTCGGGGTCGAGGCCGGGAAGCGCGCGTATTCCAACGACGTCCGGCGCGAAGTCCTGCGGCTGCGCGCCTCCAAGGGCATGGTCCTCGACTCTTCGGACAGGGACACGTACTCCACGGGTTCCTTCTTCACCAACCCGATAGTTCCGGACACCGCAGCTGCCTCGCTGCCCGAGGGAGCGCCGCAGTACCCCGCCGGGAACGACGGCCTCGTGAAGCTGTCCGCAGCCTGGCTGATCGACCAGGCCGGCTTCGGAAAGGGCTTCGGACTCGATCCCGCGGGGGTGTCCGGCGGGCGAGCCTCGCTGTCCACGAAACACACCCTCGCCATCACCAACCGCGGAGGGGCGAGCGCGGAGGATCTTGTGGCTATCGCGCGCGAGGTGCGCCGCGGCGTCGTCGAGCGCTTTGGCATCGAACTGCACCCGGAGCCGCTACTGATCGGTTTGGCCCTGTAGGAGCCTGCGTAGGTCCCCGCGAGGAGCGCGCTTCAGCGCTTTCCGGTCGGATGGACCTTGTTGAGTAAGAGGAACGTCAGTCCGCAGCTCGCGGCCCCCAAGAGGAAGATCTGGCTGAACGCCATGCTCTGGGGCGACGGACCGCCCGGCGAAATCCAGCCTGCCGCCGCAAAGCCGGCCACGCCCAGGAGCATGACAATCGCGGCGAGCAGGAAACTGCGCACTTGATCGTTCGCGCCAGTGAACCCCGATTCGGGATCGTCAACGCGCCGATCGGACGATGGCTGGCTCGCGGCTGCAAGGCCCAGGAGCAGGGCAGCGGCGCCTGTGGCGGCAAGTCCAACCTCCTGGACAGTCTGCATCGACGGGGATAACCGGACCCCCGCACCAACAGCTATGGCCAAGCCGCAGACAAGCCCGACGGCGGCAGCGCACCAACCAGCGGCTGCTAACCGCCGGCTGAGCGGCCGCAGCAGCGGACCTAACTCACCGAACAGCATTCCCCTAGCGTAGGAGGGCCCGCTGGACGGCCCCTGTGAGCGGCATGGGAGTTCCTCCTACGAGCAATTGAGGACTGAAGCTGTCCGCCATGCGTCCTACGATGGGGCCATGGCAGCTTCGGCGAGGATCAGCGTCACCTCCAGAGTCATGGGCAGGCTGCGGCTCGCGAGCCAAGGATTGCTTGGGGGTTTCGGCAGCCCGGAGGAATGCGTCTCCCGGATGGGTGCCATGCAGGCTCAAGACCTTGCCTCGGCGTTCTGGGCCGTGGGGGAGAGGGTCCCCGGTTCCGGACTGTCCAAGGTGTTGGAAGCGCTCGAGAGCGGCACAGTGGTCCGATCCTGGCCTATGCGAGGCACGCTGCACCTGGTTCCGCCACAGGACTTGCGCTGGATCCTCGCCATCACCACAGAGCGATCCATGCGTTCTGTTGCCGCCCGGCACCGGGAACTCGGCATCGACGAGACAGACTTCGCGACGTGCCGGGACCTGGCCCTCGGACGCGTCGGTGGCACTTCTGGCGCCACGCGCGAGGAGCTTTTCAAGATCTTCGAATCCGCGGGCCAAGTGACGTCGGCCCAACGCGGCATCCATTTGCTCTGGATTCTGTGCCAGAATGCCTGGCTGGTGCAAGGTCCTCCGGCGGGCACGGCAGGCAAAGCCCTGGGACAGCAACTGTTCGTCGCGTTCGATGAGTGGATTCCGGAATCCCGGCGCCTCGACCGTGAAGAAGGGATTGCCGAATTCCTGCTCAGGTATATTCGAAGCCACGGACCGGCCACACTCGCAGACTTCGCGTGGTGGAGCCAGATTCCCAAAGCCGACGTCCGGGCAGCCCACGAGGCCATCCGCGGCCAACTCGTTGAGCTCGTCTTCCGGGAAACGTCCTATTGGCTGTCGCCCGAGACGGCGGCACTGCTCGACGACGGCGTTCCCGGCTCGCGTACGGTCCTCGCCTTGCCTGGATTCGATGAATTCCTGCTCGGGTATACGGACCGCAGCCTTGTCCTGCCCCCTGGGCATTTCCAGAAAGTCGTTCCTGGGGGCAACGGGGTCTTCAAGCGGATGATTGTGTCAGGCGGCGAAGTGGTGGGCACCTGGTCCCGCAGCGGCACCGGCCGGAGCGCCGTCGTCGTGCCTGAACCGTTCGCCGCGGAAGGCCTGGCCCCTGCGGCCAAACGATCCTTCGAACTCCAGGCGGCGAAGTACCTGCGGTTCATGGAGAGCTGACGGCACCCAACTAATCCCCACCGCCACCCTCGCCTCGCAAGTCCCCACCGGCTCCCAGCCTTCGCAAGCCCAGGCCGGGGCCCTCGCCGGTGTGGCCCCACGGTCAGGGAACCCTGGCGGCGTGGGCCCCCGCAGTCGATGTCGTTATGAGCGCTCAAAACGACATCAACTGCGGGTTAGTTGAATAAGGCAGGACGCCTAGAGGGTGCCGGTAGCGATCTTCAGCATGCGGCGCAGCGGTTCGGCGGCGCCCCAGAGGAGCTGGTCGCCCACGGTGAAGGCGCTGATGTATTCAGGACCCATCTCGAGCTTGCGGATACGGCCCACGGGGATCTCCAAGGTGCCGGAGGCAGCCACCGGGGTGAGGTCGGCCATGGAGGCTTCCTTCGTGTTGGGCACAACCTTGGCCCACTCGTTGTCGGCGTCCAGGAGCTTTTCGATTTCGGCGACGGACAGGTCCTCGCGCAGCTTGAGCGTCAGTGCCTGGGAGTGGGAGCGCATGGCGCCGATACGGACGCAGAGCCCGTCCATGACCACATGGTCCTTGCCCGGCTTTCCGTTGCCGGTGCCGAGGATCTTGTTGGTTTCCACCCCGGCCTTCCACTCTTCCTTGGACTGGCCATTGCCGAGGTCGGCGTCGATCCACGGGATCAGGGAGCCTGCAAGCGGCACGCCGAACTGGGTCGCGTCGACGCCGGTGCGCTGGGTGGCCAGGACCTTGCGGTCGATTTCCAGGATCGCGGAGGCGGGATCGTCCAGTTCGCTGCTGACTTCGTTGTTGAGGGTGCCGAACTGGTTGAGCAGTTCGCGCATGTGGCGGGCACCGCCGCCCGACGCCGCCTGGTAGGTCATGGAGGTGCCCCACTCGACCAGGTTGTTCTTGAACAGGCCGCCGAGTCCCATGAGCATGCAGGAAACCGTGCAGTTGCCGCCGATGTAGTCCTTCACGCCGCCGGACAGGCCGGCGTCGATGACGTCGCGGTTGATGGGGTCCAGCACGATGATGGAATCGTCGTTCATGCGCAGCGTGGACGCGGCGTCGATCCAGAGCCCGGCCCAGCCGCGGCTGCGAAGCTCGCCGTGGACCTGCTTCGTGTAGTCGCCGCCCTGGGCTGTGACAATAATCGGCAGCTTGGCAAGAGTCTCAATGTCGAACGCGTTCTCGAGCTTGCCTGCGGCACCTTCTGCTGTACCAGCGAAAGACGGCGCGGCACCTCCCGCGTTCGAGGTGGAGAAAAATACCGGGTTGATGTTGGCGAAGTCGCCCTCTTCCTGCATGCGCTGCATCAGGACGGAGCCGACCATGCCACGCCAACCGACCAGTCCAACGGACGGATTAGCTGCTGTAGTCATTGAACCAGTCTAGACTTTCGCAGCTCCCGGCCGCTGTCGGTTACGTCACGACCCAACTGACTGGCAATAGGTGTCGTTATGAGCCCTCTAAACGACATCTAATGCGAGCTACTTGGGTGAGGCGTCGGGTTCTTCCAGCAGGGCCGCCTTGCGGGCACGAAGGGCGTAGAACGCGCCGAAAGCGAAAACCTGGGTCACCACTATCAGGACGATGATCCCCAGGATCTTGTTGCCGCCCAGGATCATGGTGAGCCCGACGATCGCGGACAAGAGCGCCAAGAGCGGCAACAGCATGTAGCCGAGCACGAACAGGGTCTCAGGTTTCTTCAGCATTCTCAGTCTTCCGTCCGGCGCCATGTGGCGATCCGGTAGTTGGTGCCGTTCTTGGCGGTCAGCCAGCCCTCAGCCGGTTGCGTCGCCTCAAGATTCCAAGCCTCACCGAACTCCGGCGCGAAGGTGTCGCCGTCGATGTCGGAATCGATGACCGTAACGACGGCGACATTCGCGATGTCCATGGACTGCCGGTAAATTTCGCCCCCGCCGATGATCCAGACATTCTGGCCGCCCGGTGCGAACTGGGACTCGAGGAGTGCGGCATCAAGTGAGGAGACGACGACGGCGCCACGTGCTTCGGGCGAGTCCGCCCAGCCGTGTTGCCGGGTCACCACGATGTTGGTGCGGCCGGGCAGAGGACGGTACTTTGCGGGGAAAGACTCCCACGTCTTCCGGCCCATGATGACCGGGTGCCCTGTGGTCAGCCGGCTGAAGTGCTGCAAATCTTCGGGAACGTGCCATGGCATGGTCCCGTCCTTGCCGATCACTCCGCTGCCGGTCTGTGCCCACACCAGGCCGATTCCGGTGAGCGTTTCCGCGCCCTCCCCGGAGGAAGGGGACTCCGCGGCAGGAGTTTCGTGGTTGCTCATATCGCCACGGGCGCTTTGATGGAGGGGTGGTGGCGGTAGCCGACTACTTCGAAGTCCTCGAAGGTGTAGTCGAAGATCGCGTCCGGCTTGCGGGCGAAGCGCAATTGCGGGTACTCGTACGGCTCCCGGGAGAGCTGTTCGGTGACTTGTTCAACGTGGTTGTCGTATACGTGGACGTCTCCGCCGGTCCAGACGAAATCGCCGGGCTCAAGGCCCAGTTGCTGGGCCACCATGCAGGTCAGCAACGCGTAGGAGGCGATGTTGAACGGAACACCCAGGAACATGTCGGCCGAACGCTGGTACAACTGGCAGGACAGCTTGCCGTCGGCAACGTAGAACTGGAAGAACGCGTGGCACGGCGGCAAGGCCATGTCCTTGATCTCGGACACGTTCCAGGCCGAAACGATGTGCCGGCGCGAATCCGGGTTGGAGGCCAGGCCCTTCATGAGCTCGGCGATCTGGTCGATGTGGCCGCCGTCGGGAGTCGGCCAGCTCCGCCATTGCACGCCGTACACCGGGCCGAGCTCGCCGTCGGCGTCTGCCCACTCATCCCAGATGGTGACGCCCTGCTCCTGGAGCCACTTAACGTTCGACTCGCCGCGGAGGAACCACAAGAGCTCCAGGGCCAGTGATTTGAAGTGCACCCGCTTGGTGGTGATGAGCGGGAAACCCTGGCTCAAATCGAAGCGCAGCTGGCGGCCGAAAACACTCCGAGTGCCAGTGCCCGTGCGGTCCGACTTGTGCGTGCCGTTGGCCATGACGTCGCGCAGGAGGTCTTCATATGGGGTTGGGATGCTCACGCACCCAGCTTACTGGAGTCAGTCGTCGAAGGGCTTGATCTGTTCCACGGCCACTACGCGCTGGCCGTTTCCGCGGGCCACGTGGCACACGATGATCTCGCCGGGGGCCAGGTACGGGTCCTGGACCGGAAGCGCCTCGTGAAGCTCCGGACCCATGCGTTCTCCGAGCGTCTTCAAGACGGTGGGGAGCGCCGGCCGGTGGGTGCACAACGCCACCGCACGCTGCTTGTCGAACAAGCCCTCGACGACGGCGGACGTCTTCTTCGGGCTCCGCTGGTGGTTGTGCTCCGTCAGGGCCTCGACAAGTTTCACTTTGGCTCCGGCTGACTTGGCGTACGGCGCGATGGTGGATACGCACCTGGCCCACGGGCTGCTCACGATCCGCAGAGGCTGCCATACGCCCAGAAGCCGCTCCACGGCCAACGCCTGCCGCTGACCCGTCACGGCCAGCGGCCGGCTGCCTTCGGCCTTGGTCCAGGAGGACCGCGGTTTGGCCTTGGCATGGCGCACCAGAATCAGGGGCCACGTCTCCAGCTCACCATTAAGGTGGGCCTTCGCCAGCGCCTGGAGGGGACCCACGTCCGTCGGGTTGCTCAAAAAACGTGCAGCCTTGTCCGGCGCAGCCCACATGTAGGCGTCCACTTCCTCGCCGTCCGGCTTGATGATGGACCCGTTGACCTGCGTCGCCCAGTAGTGCACCACCTTCAGCCCGGCAGACACATGGTAATGCGTCGGAGGAAGGGGGATCCCGAGGGCTGCCTTGAGGCCGATTTCTTCCCTGATCTCGCGGACAGCGCACTCCGGGATGGTTTCCCCGGCGTCGAGCTTGCCCTTGGGCCAGGACCAATCGTCGTACTTGGGCCGGTGAATCAGCAGGACCTCAAGGGCGCCCTTGGTGACACGCCAGGGAATGGCGCCGGCCGCCGTGACGGCGATCGGCTCCCCGGGATGGTCCGTCTGGTCTGCAACAGGTGTATCGCTCTTCAACTTTTCGCTGCCTACCGCCGGGCGACTGCACGTTGGCGGGACCGGGAGGCAAGCAGCCAGGACTGGATGTCCAGCAGCGGCGAGCCGTCTTCGGCCTGGTGAAACCTGGTCCAGTGGCCTTGGTTGTCGAGGTGCCAGCTGGCCGTGCCGGGATCCATGTAGCGCCGCAGCAGGTCCATGACCTCGGCGGTGTCCTCCCGGCTGGAGAGCTGCACCAAGGCCTCGACCCGACGGTCGAGGTTGCGGTGCATCATGTCCGCTGAGCCGATGTAGACCACGGGATCGTTGGCATTGGCGAAGGCAAACACGCGGGAGTGCTCCAGGAAGCGGCCCAGGACGGAGCGGACCGTGATGTTCTCGCTCAGTCCAGGCACTCCGGGGCGCAGCGAGCAGATGCCGCGGACAATGACGTCAACCTTCACCCCGGCCTGCGACGCCCTGTAAAGGGCGTCGATGATGGCTTCGTCCACCATGGAGTTGACCTTGATCTGGACCCGCGCGGTGATTCCCGCGCGGGCGTTGCGGATCTCGGTCTCGATCCTGTCGATCAATCCGGACCGCACCGAGCGGGGGGCCACGAGGAGCCGCTTGAACGTCGACTTGGGGGCATACCCGGAGAGCTGGTTGAAGAGCTTGGACAGGTCCTCGCCCACCTGCTCGTTGGAGGTCAGCAGACCGAGATCCTCGTAGTAGCGGGCCGTCCGGGGGTGGTAGTTGCCCGTGCCGATGTGGCAGTACCTGCGGAGGCCGTCCACTTCCTGGCGGACAACCAGGGACAACTTGCAGTGCGTCTTGAGTCCTACGATTCCGTACACCACGTGCACTCCGGCCTGCTCCAGTTTGCGCGCCCAGGAGATGTTGGCCTGCTCGTCAAAGCGGGCCTTGATCTCCACGAGGGCAAGCACCTGCTTGCCGGCTTCGGCAGCATCGATCAGGGCGTCCACGATGGGGGAATCGCCGGACGTGCGATACAGGGTCTGCTTGATGGCCTGGACCTTGGGGTCGGCGGCCGCCTGCTCGAGGAAAGCCTGGACCGACGTCGAGAACGAGTCGTACGGGTGGTGCAGCAGGATGTCGCGGCGGCGCATTGCCGCGAAGACGTTGGCGGCCTTGGATGTCTCGGATTCGTTCAGGTACCGCGAGGTATGGGGCACGTGCTTCGGGTAGTGGAGGTCGGCGCGGTCGATGCCGCCGATGACGGACAGGCCCCGAAGGTCCAGGGGTGCCGGAACGGAGTAGACCTCGGATTCCTCGACGCCGAGTTCCCGCACCAAGAGCGCTCGGATGTTCGGGTTGATGTCCGTGGTGACCTCAAGCCGGACGGGCGGGCCGAAGCGGCGGCGCAGAAGTTCTTTTTCAAGCGCCTGCAGGAGGTTCTCGGCGTCGTCCTCTTCAACTTCCACGTCCTCGTTGCGGGTGACGCGGAAGCTGTGGTGCTCCATGACTTCCATTCCGGGGAACAGCTTGTCCAGATGCACCGCAATGACCTCTTCGAGCGCGATGAACCGGGCCACGCGGCCCGGGACCGCGCCGGCCCGCGGGCCGTCGATCGAAACGAGACGGGGCAGCTGGTCCGGAACCTTGACGCGGGCGAACAGTTCCTTGTCGCTCACGGGGTTGCGGACAATCACGGCCAGGTTGAGGGAGAGCCCGGAGATATAGGGGAAGGGGTGGGCCGGATCGACGGCGAGGGGGGTGAGGATCGGGAAGACCTTCTCGCCGAACATGATGCTCAAGCGGTGCTGGGCTTCGTCGTCGAGTTCGTCCCAGCGCATGAGGTGGATGTGCTCATAGGCCAAAGCGGGCCGGATCTGCTCGGCAAAAACGCGCGCGTGGCGTTCCTGCAGCTTCCGGGCGGCATCGCCGATCTGCTCCAGGACTTCGATGGGGCTCAGGCCGGCAGGGGAGGGAACCGCGAGTCCGGTGGCGATGCGACGCTTCAGGCCGGCTACCCGCACCATGAAGAATTCATCCAGGTTCGAGGCGAAGATGGAGAGGAAATTGACCCGCTCCAGCAGGAAGAGGTCGGGGTCCTCCGCGAGTTCGAGGACGCGCGAGTTGAAGGCGAGCCAACTCAGTTCGCGGTCCAGGAAACGGTCCGGGGTGATATCGCCTTCCGGCTCAAGGGAGGGCGCAAACTCAGGAATGTCGATGCGGTCCTGGGTTGCCCGCGCTGCCGGGACTTCGGACGAACCGAAGCGGGGAGGCAAGGTTGCGCCCTTGACCTCGGTTTTGGTGGTTCCGACCGGGTCCGGGTTCATCGGGCTCTCCTTCTCGTTCAGCGCGGGGTTTGATTCAACCCTACAAGGATTCCACGTGCCGGAATCCTAGATGTCCTAGCCTTTCAGATACGCCTTGGTTCCGGGTTACTTCCCGGTTAACGGCGCATACATGACATCGACGTCCCAGCGCACGAATCCCAGCTTCTGGTAAAGGGCGACGGCCGCGGTATTGTCGGCGTCCACGTACAGCATCACCGAGTGCAGCTCGTGGCTCTGCAGATACCTGATCCCGGCAACAGTGAGCGCCTTGCCGAGTCCCAGGCCTTGGGCTGCAGGCGTTACGCCGACGACGTAGACCTCGCCGATGGCCGGGTGGGATCCTTGCCGGGGGTGCACCTTCGTCCAATGGAAGCCGAGCAGCTCCCCGGCCGGATTCACGGCGAGCAGGAAACCTGCGGGGTCGAACCAGTCCTCGGCCATCCGGGCTTCCAGATCGGCCCGGGTCAGCGACCCCTGCTCTGGATGGTGGGCAAATGCTGCCCTGTTGGCAGCCAGCCAGGCGGACTCATCCTGACCCGGCACGAAGGCGCGCAGCGAGACTCCCTCAGGCAGGCCGGCGTCGGGCAGTTCCGCGGTGGAGGACATGAGGCGCATCTTCCACAGTTCACGTACGGGGCCGTAGCCGTAGCGGGCCGCGAGGTCCGCGGCGGCCTCGTGGTTTCCATGGGACCAGGCATTCAGGCCCGCAAGCCCGCGGCTGTCCCGGAGCGAGTCCAACAGCCTCCCGGCGACACCCTGGTTGCGGTAGCTGGGGTGCACCGCCATTTCCAGGACCCCGGTCCCGTCGTCCGCTTCAACCACGACGGCGATTCCGGCCAGATCCTGGCCGCTCGCCGGATCGGACTGCTCGTCCGGGGCATACAGGGCCATGGTGAGCACTGAGTGGTCGCCGGAATCGGCTCCGCGCAGCATGACGAGGGTCTGTTCGGACAACGGTGGATTGCCGTCCGACTCCTCGGCAGCTGCGGCGAGCATTTTGATGTCTCTCAACAACTCGCTATCCGAGGCGCCTTTGACGACGAGTACGGGCCAGTTCTCCGGGTGCGCAGGGCTCATGCTGCAAGGCTATACGTCCCGGGCCGGTTTGGCGGGATGGATTTTGCAGGCAATCCCTTGGCCGTGTAAGGTCTATATCTCGTCCGGCTTTGCGAAGCAGGATACGAGGGGGATCCACCAGTGGGGTGGCCTCGATACGTTCGACCCGTATGTCCTCCACTCAAGCAAAGGAAGGCCCGGACTCGTTGAGTCCGGGCCTTCCTTGTGTTCGAAGCCTGGGGTTCCGAAGCGTGGGGGTTCGGAAGCCTAGGCCTCCGTGAGTTCATCTTCCGGCAAGCGGACCAATGTCAGCCGGTAGCCGACGTTGCGGACCGTGCTGATGAGGTTCTCGTGGTCCACGCCGAGCTTGGCGCGCAGGCGACGGACGTGGACGTCCACGGTGCGCGTGCCGCCGTAGTAGTCGTAGCCCCAGACCTCGGTGAGGAGCTGCTGGCGCGTGAACACCCTGCCCGGGTGCTGGGCCAGGTATTTCAGGAGTTCGAACTCCTTGAAGGTCAGGTTGAGCGGCTGCCCGTTCACGCGGGCGGTGTAGCTTGCTTCGTCAATGACGACGCCGGCCGCCCGGATTTCGGTGTTGGTTTCCTCTTCGCCGGGAATCGCGCGGGCCACGGCCAGGCGGATCCGGGCTTCGACCTCCGCCGGTCCCGCAGAGTCGAGGACGATGTCATCCACGGACCATGCGGAAGAGACGGCAGCCATGCCACCTTCGGTGAGGATCAGGATGAGGGGTGCGCTCAAGCCCGTGGCCTTGAGGAGCTGGGTCAGGGAACGGGCCCCCACCAGGTCCTTGCGGGCATCCAGGAAAACGACGTCGGTGGGATCGGTCTCGAGCAATGCCGTGGGCTCGGCAGGAAGAATGTGGACCCGGTGGTTCAAGAGCTCCAAGGCGGGCAGGATGTCTACCGACGAGCCGGTGCTGTTCGTCAGGAGCAGGATGTGCGACATAGTTCCTCCAATGGGCGGTCCGCGCATCATCGGGCGTCTGAACCGGGTTTCCACCGGCCGGTAGCTGCTTATGGGGCGTGGTTCCGTTGTAACGGAAGCGTTGCAACAAGAAGCGCTGTTGACAACCGAGTATACCCAAAGGTCCCTGCAACGTCAGGGATTCGTGTCACCTTCAACCCCTCTTTGCGACATATTTGTGCCGTATAAGGCAGGATTGTCACGAGGTTGGTCGCAGCTTGGATCGAAACGGAGTCCCCGAGGGGACCCGCGGATCGAGCGCACAGCGAGGTAAGGGACACAGTGAGGTCAGGGGCGCAGTGAAGTCTTGGAGCATCGGGGTGGTCGGCCTCGTGGCGCTCGCGGTTTTCGTCGCCAGCTCTTACGGCCCCACGGAGGGGTTGGTCGCCGTCGGAATTCTGGCGTCGGCCGCCGTTGGCGTCGGCTGGCCCCATTTTCTTGCAGTCCCCGCCAAGAAGACCCTCGCAGCCGTGATCGGGCTGAGCGGCGCGGGTTCGGCCCTGGCTGCAGGCTTCGTCCCGGCCCCCGGATTCCTCGACGCGACGCCGGGCTTCATCGCCGCCGGCGTGATTGCGGTGTTCGTCGTGCAGTTGATCCGCGGAACAGGGCAGGCCCAACGGCTCGAATCGACCCTGGGCAGTTGTGCCGGCGTCCTGCTGAGCTGCCTCGGCGCGGGCTGGATTGCGGGTGCGAGGTTCAACGGCATCAAGGAAATGCTGTTGGTCGCGGCCCTCAGTGCCGCGGTAGCCCTCCTCGCAGGCTTGTTGCGCTGGCCGGACCGGGTCGTGGCGCCCCTGGGCATCGTGGCGGCCGGTTTGGTGGCCCCGCTGGCGGGCCTGGTGTTCTCCGATATCGCGATCGTGCCCGCCATTGTCGTGGGCGTCGTGATCGGTTCGGTCCTGGTCAGTTTCCGTCGGATGGTGACGCTTCGGCTCGGCCGGCTGAATTTCCCGGCCGTCCTTGGAATGGGCGTTGCACCCGTCTGGGCGGTTGGGGCCATGTGCTACTTCATCGACAAACTACTCATCTACTAACAGTTAGGATGGCATCATGTCCGTACTTGCATTTGAAATCTTCTTCCTCGTCCTCCTCGGCCTGGCCAGCCTCTCGATGGCATGGTTCGCTGGTTTTGTCGTTTACCGTCTCTTCAAGGGCCAGAAGTAGAGCTTCTGTACCTTCCGGTCCACTGAGGTAGTTGCTGTGCCCATCGAAATCCCTTCCGACCTGACACCCGAACTGGTACCCCTTTCCTGGCTCATTGGTGAGTGGGAAGGCCGGGGACGGCTGGGGAGCGGTGAAGAAGACTCGGATCACTTCATCCAGCATGTCTCTTTCACGCACCACGGTCTGCCGTACTTGGAGTACCGGGCGGAAAGCTGGCTCAGCGACGAGGACGGCACCAAATTGCGGCCCCTCACCGTGGAAACGGGCTTCTGGGCGCTGGAGCGGAAAATGCTCGACGCCGACGGCGGACCGGGCCTGATTCCGGCGGAAATGGTCCCGGTATTGAAGACGGCCGACGACGTCGAGGCGCACCGGAACGCGGACGGCGGGTTCGACATCGCTGTGACGATAGCCCATCCCGGTGGCATCAGCGAGCTGTACTACGGCCAAATCAAGGGACCGCAGATCCAGTTGAGCACCGATATGGTGATGCGCGGCGGCCACTCCAAGGAATACACTGCGGCCACACGCATCTTCGGCCTCGTGGATGGCAATCTATTGTGGCGTTGGGATGTGTCCACCGCGGGCAAGTCGCTCGAGGCCCATGCTTCGGCTTTCCTGAACAAGCTCTCCTAGGGGCCTGTTCGCTGGCTTCAAGGTCTCACCGAAGAGGTCTCACTGAACGTCCCGTTTCGTAGTCCGAACCACAGGGAGCAGCAAGTGAACGAAGCAACAAAGCCCGCAAGCTACGACGATCTCAAGGCTGTGTTCTTCAACGGGACACTCAAACCATCCCCGCAAGTGAGCAATACCGACGGACTGATCACCATCAGCCGGCGCATCATGGAAAAGCAGGGCGTCAGTACCCAGGTAATCCGCACTGTGGATCACGACATTGCCGCCGGTGTGTATCCGGACATGCGCGAACATGGCTGGGCCACGGATGAATGGCCGGAGTTGTACCCGGCTGTGCTGGAAGCCGACATCGTGGTGGTGGCCGGTCCTATCTGGCTTGGCGATAACTCCTCCCAGACCAAGAAGCTCATCGAACGGCTCTACGCCCATTCGGGCCAGCTCAACAGCAAGGGCCAGTGGGCCTACTATCCGAAGGTCGGCGGCTGCCTGATCACCGGCAACGAGGACGGCATCAAGCACTGCGCCATGAACGTCCTGTACAGCCTCCAGCACGTCGGTTTCACCATCCCGCCCCAGGCCGATGCCGGCTGGATCGGTGCGGTCGGACCCGGCCCCAGCTACCTCGACGAAGGATCCGGTGGTCCCGAGAGCGACTTCACCAACCGGAACACCACGTTCATGACCTGGAACCTGCTCCACTACGCCCGGATGCTCAAGGATGCAGGCGGCATTCCTGCGTACGGCAACCTCCCGGATGAATGGAAAGCCGGCACGCGCTTCGATTTTGAAAACCCGGAATACCGCTGAGCCCCAAGGACTTCTACTACATATGACTTACACGAGCCCCCTTTTGTCGCGCCCCGGAGCTGTGGAAGGCGGCGGCGAGGACTCCGGCGTCGCGGCCCACTACGGCGAGCCCTTGCGTGAGCAGCGCGCCCTCGCCGCCGGCACCGCCGTCGTCGATCTTTCCTACCGGGGCGTTGTCACGGTCACGGGACCGGACCGCCTCAGCTGGCTCAACACCCTTTCCTCGCAGCAACTGACCAACCTCCAACCGCGCGTCTCCAGCGAATTGCTGCTCCTCACCATCCAGGGCCGCATCGAGTTCGATGCCCGCGTGGTGGACGACGGCGACACCACCTGGCTGCTGGTCGAGGCCGCCGAGGCCGCCCCGCTGGCGGAATGGCTCAACAAGATGCGCTTCATGTTGCGCGTCGAGGTGGCCGACGTGTCTTCCGATTGGGCGGTTGTCGGCGCAACCAAGGCCATTGACGCATGGTCGGAACGGCTAGTCTGGGAGGACCCGTGGCCGCATATCGGCGTCGGCGGCTACTCCTACAGCGTCGTGGAGGAAAGCTCCCATCCCGGCCTCGAGCGTCCTTGGTTCGAGTACCTCATTCCCGCGGCCGAGCTTGAAGCGGCCGTCGAGGGCATGGCACTCGCCGGTTCCCTGGCGGCGGAGGCGCTCCGTATCGCCGCCTGGCGTCCCCGGCTCGGCGCGGAGACGGACGAGAAGACCATCCCGCACGAGCTCGATCTCCTGCGGACCTCGGTCCACTTGTCCAAGGGCTGCTACAAGGGCCAGGAGACCATCGCACGTGTCCACAACCTTGGACACCCGCCCCGGCGGCTCGTTTTCCTGCAATTGGACGGCTCGCAGCACACCCTCCCGGCGCCGGGCAGCGTCGTATTTGCCGGAGAGCGCAAGGTGGGTACGCTGACATCCGTGGCCCAGCATTTCGAGATGGGGGCAGTGGGACTGGCGCTGATCAAGCGCTCAGTGGATCCCCAGGAAGTGCTGACCGTGCTGGACGGCGAGGAGCCTTATCCGGCCGCCCAGGAAGTAATCGTCGCGCCCGACGCCGGACAGGTGGTGGGGCGCCAGTCCGGATTCCTGAAGGGACCCCATCGATGAGCGAAACCACCGGCGCTGACGCCCAAGCGACAGGTGTCGACGACGAGGCCATTGCCTTGGCGCACACCTTGTTCGATGCTGCCAGGGAAGGCAACTCAGTGCTCCTGCGCAGCTACCTCAACGCCGGTGCGCCGGCTGGAATGCGCACTGCCGCCGGCGACTCGCTTCTGATGCTCGCCGCATATAACGGCCATGCTGAAACTGTTCAGCTTCTGTTGCACCACGGTGCAGACGCAAACGGGGCGAACGATCGTGGCCAGACTCCGCTGGCCGGCGCAGTTTTCAAGGGTTACGCGGAGGTGGCCCGGTTTCTGGTTGACGCCGGGGCCGATCCCGACGCCGGTACGCCCACGGCGCGCGAGGCCGCGCGGATGTTTGCCCGCACGGAGATTCTCGAACTGCTCGGATAAACCAAGACGGCCCGCCGGGAATGGCTGGCGGACTGCTTGCGATCAGATATTCCATGTGGAATAGTTGATGTGGAATAGTTCGCACGGAGGATGGGGAAATGGCACGAGCCGCACTGACTCCACTTGGCGTCGCCGCGTTGGCCCTCCTTGTCGAGGCGCCGATGCATCCGTACGAGATGTACCAGCTCCTGATGGCCCGCCATGAGGACCGCTTGGTCAAAGTCCGGCCGGGCACGCTCTACCACGCCGTCGCTCGGCTGGAAGAAGCAGGCTTGGTCGAGTCGACGGGCACTGACCGCGCCGGCAACCGGCCCGAGCGCACCACCTACCGGATCACCGGAACCGGCCGGGAGGCGCTGACGGAGCGCCTCCAGAACATGCTTTCGGAACCCGTGAACGAATACCCGATTTTTCCCCATGCGATCGCCGAGGCACACAACCTGCCGTCCGGCGTCGTACTCGAACTCCTGGACCACCGCGTGGCGAACTTGGAAAACCAGCTCGACTTCCTGGTCCAAGGAGAAGAAGCCGTCGCTGCCAAAGGCGTCGAGCCCAAGTTTTGGATCGACGTCAAGTACCAACAAACCATGCTGCGGACCGAAATCGACTGGATACGCACCTTCCAAGACGATCTCCGCAGCGGGCAATTGCCATGGTAAGCGCCCGTCCCACGCACCAACCTGCAATCGATTCAGCACAGTCAAAGGAAACCCATGGAAAACGTAGCTAAACCGTGGCCCGCACTGTGGTCCCTCGTGGTCGGGTTCTTCATGATCCTGATCGACACCACCATCGTCTCCGTGGCGAACCCACGGATCATGGAGGGCCTGCACACCGATATCAACTCGGTCATCTGGGTGACGAGCGCCTACCTCCTCGCCTACGCCGTGCCGTTGCTGATCACCGGAAGGCTCGGCGACCGCTTCGGGCCCAAGAACCTCTACCTGATCGGTCTCGTTGTCTTCACCTTGGCTTCACTGTGGTGCGGCCTTTCGGGCGACATCGGCATGCTCATCGCGGCCCGGGTGGTCCAGGGCATCGGCGCGGCCATGATGACGCCCCAAACCATGGCCGTCATCACCCGGATCTTCCCGCCGGACCGCCGCGGCGCAGCCATGGGCCTTTGGGGAGCCACGGCCGGCATGGCCATCCTCGTCGGCCCGATCCTCGGCGGCGTGTTGGTCGACGGCCTCGGCTGGCAGTGGATCTTCTTCGTCAACGTTCCCATCGGCGTCGTTGCCTTCGTCCTCGTGACCCGGCTGGTACCGAAGCTGACCACGCACAGCCACAAGTTCGATGTCCTGGGAGTGCTGCTGTCGGCAGCCGGGATGTTCCTGCTGGTGTTCGGCATCCAGGAAGGCCAAAGCTACAAGTGGGGCACCGTCACCGGACCCATTACCGTGTGGGGACTGATCATCACGGGGCTCGTTGTCCTGGCCGTGTTTGTCTTCTGGCAGTGGTTGCTGGAGCGGCGCGGCGGTGAGCCTTTGCTGCCTCTTGGCCTGTTCAAGGACCGCAACTTCTCCTTGGGCAACACCACCATCATGGCGGTGGGCTTCACCATCACCGCGTTCCCGCTGCCCACGATTTTCTATTACCAGGTGGTCCGCGGGTTGTCCCCGACGCAGTCCGCCTTGCTGATGATCCCCATGGCCGTGATCTCCGGCGCCTTGGCACCTTTTGTCGGCAAGCTGATCGACCGCATCAACCCGCGCTGGTTCGCCGCCTTCGGGCTCGTTTGCCTGTCCGGAGCGCTCTTCTGGACCGGCTCGCTCCTGAAGCCGGACACTCCCATTTGGATGTTCCTTCTGCCGAGCGCCCTCCAGGGCGTGGCCAACGGCTTCATTTGGGGACCGGTCTCCAACGCCACCACCCGCAACCTCCCGCCGCGTTCCGCCGGAGCCGGTTCCGGTGTCTTCAACACGACGCGCCAGATCGGTGCCGTGCTGGGATCCGCCGCGATTGCCGCGTTGATCCAGTCCCGGCTCGCCGCTGAGCTGCCCGCGGCTCCGCCAGGTGCGGCCCCGGCCGGGGAAGGCGGATTCACCGGAAGTTTGCCTGAATTCCTGCACGCCGGCTTTTCGACGGCGATGAGCCAGTCGGTCTTGCTGCCGGCGTTTGCGATTCTGTTGGGCGCCGTAGCGGCGTTGTTGTTCGGCAAGCCCCAAGCCGTCCAGGGATGGGGTTCCCCGGCTGCCGCAGGGGCCAAGCCCGAGACTGTTTCGCAAGACAGTTAGCCCGCGCGAACTGGCAGACGATGCCCCCAAAATGCGGGCATCGTCTGCCAACTCGCGGCCAGGGCAAGTCGCTAGCGGAGCAGTACGGAGGTCTGGATGCCGCCGTCGGCGAATCCCAGCCTTCGGGCCAAGGCCATGGAACCCCGGTTGTCCAGAGCGGTCCGCCACTGCAGCGTCAGGCCGGAAGCGAGTGCCTCGTGGGCGGCGATCGAGGCAGCCAGGGTTCCGAGCCCCTGCCGGCGCAACTCGGGCGGCACCAGGACGCCCAAGTCTGCGAGGATCCCTTGCCATTCCGCGTAGGCGCCGCAGGCCACCGGTTTGCGGTCCGGTTCGTTCCCGTCCATCACGGTGAAATGGTGGTCCATTTTTGAGAGGTGGACCTCGTTGACGTCGTCCGGAGGGCACCTGCCCTCCAACTCGATTACCTCCGGATGGCCGTGGGAGACGGTGACTTCGCCGCCCGGCTGGAAGAGGGGCAAATCGTCGGCGAACAGCAGTGCCGACGTCCCGAGCCCGTGGCCGCCGTGTTCGCGACTGATCCGCAACAGTGTGGAATGCTCGCTCAGTTGATCGTCTGAGAGCCCGACGGCGGCGGCCACCGCCCATGCCGGAGCCACCAACGCGGAGCGGCCAAAGAGCCTCACGAACGTGATGGACTCGGCGTCGTCGTCTTCCCTGACCAAGCGCTCCCCAGTGCGGGCAGCGGCTGGGCCGGAGACGAAACTGAAGGCCTCGTCGTCGAACCCTAAGTGCCGGGCCCAGGCCAGCAGCACAATTTCCGCCGATCCCGCATCAAGTTCCATGACATCGAGTCTATGCAGTCACCGGAAAGGAAGGAGCAGGCGGCCACCTCGTGGTACCCGCCTGCTGCTGGAAGATTCCTTTGAGGGGCCGGCTCAGCCGAACAGTACCGCGGCTTCGTCGTAGCGGTTCTGTGGGACGGTCTTGAGTTTGCCGAGGGCAGCTTCGAAGCCCACGTGCTCGATGTCGGTGCCCTTGAGGGCCACCATGGTTCCCCAGCGGCCTTCCACGACGGAATCGATGGCTGCCATGCCCAGCCGGGTGGCCAGCACGCGGTCGAAAGCCGAGGGGACGCCGCC
This sequence comes from Arthrobacter sp. SRS-W-1-2016, assembly GCF_002009585.1. Lineage (NCBI taxonomy): Bacteria > Bacillati > Actinomycetota > Actinomycetes > Micrococcales > Micrococcaceae > Arthrobacter > Arthrobacter sp. SRS-W-1-2016. The sequence goes on from NZ_MTPV01000061.1 coordinate 144,883, forward strand.
GCGCTGGATGTGGCCGAGGATCGTGGCGCGGGTCTCGATGCCCGTGCGGGCTTCGATTTCGGGGGCGAGCTGGTCCGCGATGCCGCCCAGGCGCGGCCGGCCGAAGGTGTCAAGGCCGCGTTCGGAATGCGGGGCTTCCATGTGGTCCGGGACAAATCCCTCGGCAACAACAATCAACGGTGCGCGTCCACGATCGTGGGCTTCCTGGACCCATTCCGTGATCTGCTCGATGCTGACTTTCTGCTCGGGGATCAGGATGGCATGCGCGCCCGCAGCCATGCCCGCGTGCAGGGCGATCCAGCCCACGTGGCGGCCCATGACCTCGGCGATCATGCAGCGGTGATGGGATTCTCCGGTGGTGCGCAGCCGGTCGATGGCTTCCGTGGCGATCTGGACGGCGGTATCGAAGCCGAAGGTGTAGTCGGTGGCGTCGAGGTCGTTGTCCACGGTCTTGGGGACGCCCACGATCCTTAGGCCCGCGTCGGTGAGGCGCTTCGCAGCGGCCAAGGTGCCTTCGCCGCCGATGGCGATGATCGCGTCGATGCCGAGGCGGTCCATGTGGGCCTTGATGACATCCGGCCCCCCGCCGTTCTCGAACGGGTTGGTGCGGGACGTGCCAAGGATGGTTCCACCCTGTTTGGCGATACCGCGGACCATCGTGCGGGGAATGTCGATGACGTCGCCCTCCACGACGCCCCGCCAACCATCCCGGAAACCGACGAATTCCTGGCCGTGGATGGCAATTCCCTTGAGGACGGCGCCGCGGATGACGGCGTTGAGTCCGGGGCAGTCGCCACCGCTGGTAAGGATTCCAATTTTCATGAGGGCTCAAATCCTGGCTAGGAGGTATACGTGCAGAGCGCCACGCTGAGCTCACAACGATTGTAGGGGGAAATGTGGGGTGGGACACAAACCATGACCACCGCCGTGGATGAGACTTTTGAAATAACCAGGAAACAGCCCGGGCAAGCCCGGGCTGTGCTAGTTCTTCCCTTGCGAACGCTGGGTGAGGAAAGATTCCAGCGCAATGTCGCCCCTTTGGTTGGGAAGCAACAGCCACGCCACGATGTAGATGAGCACGGCTGGCCCGGGTAGCAGGCAGAAGATCAGATAGCCGATGCGGACGTAGGCCACGTCCACGTTCAGTTTGGCGGCGATGCCACCGCACACCCCGCCGATCAAACGCTGCGGACCGCGCTTCAGGCCGATGCCTCGTACGATGCTGAAGAACTTGTTCATGGCTAGAGCCTTCCGTGTTGTGGCTGCTTTGTCACGTGCTTCTTGCTAGCGGTGGCCGGAATCGGCGGCGCCGGTCCCGGAGTCAGGGCCGGACCCGCTGCCTTTTCGGGAGCGCGCCGACACCAGCCCTCCGATCACGAGCGCCGCACCTGCTCCGATCATGAGCCCGATCAGCACATAGTTGCCGTTGAGGGCCACGAGGCCGAGTTTGGAAATGATGATCAAGGCTGCGAGAGCCAGGACGATCAGCCCCCAGACGACCGTGCCCACCCTTGCCCGGGCTTGGGGCGAGGATGCAGGCGCCGGGACGGGGTCTGGTTCGAATGCCCGCGTGGGTTCGTGGGTGCTCATGTCAGTTTCCTTCCTGGACGGTGACGTTGCTGAACGTTCCGTTGAGTTTGACGACCAGCTTGGCGCCGGGCTTGTCCATGTTGAAGCTGTCCAGGGTGCCACCGTTGCTTTGGGCGACGGCACTACCGTCCTGCTTGAGGTTCGCAAAGGTCATGTCTGCCTGGACCTCCACCGGCACTGTCGAGGGGACGAGGAGTTTGATGTTGCTTGCGGTCACGTCCATGGGAACCACGACGTCGGAACTCAGCGGTGCGCTCAGGTTCAGTTTGGTCAGGTCGACGGTCCCGTTGGCCCCGGTGATGTCGAAGCCTTTGCGGGCATCGTCGATGCTCACAGGATTCCACTGGGCATTCTGCAGGCGGAAGTGGTCCGCGTTGGGGGCGATGTTGAAGATGCCCCCGATCACGAGCGTCGCGATGGCAAGGAAGCCGAGCAGCCCCGACGTGCGGCCACGAAGCCCGGCAACCAGGATGCCGAGGCCGAGGACTGCGGCGCCCGTGGCCCAGACCACTGCATTGGCGGCGTCGCCCAGGTGGATGACGTTGCCGGCGTCGAGCAGCTTGATTGTTCCGCCGCCCAGCAGGGCCGCGCCCGCAGAAACCGCTACGATCGCCGCGCCCGGTCCCTGCCGCCTCTGCCGCTCGGGACGCTCGGGGTGATGGGGTGCGCCGGCCGGTGGGTAGGGGCCCGTGGGATTGACGGGACCTGAAGGGGTCCCGGGGCCGCCGGCCCCGTAATTGCCAGCTCCGTAAGCCCCGGCGCCGTAAGTCCCAGGCCCGGAAGTCCCGGCGCTGTAGGGGCCCGCGCTGTACGGGCCGGCCGGATAGCCTGCCGAGGCCTGCGTGCCTGTGTCGCCAAAGGAACCTGGAGCGGCCGCATAGTGGTGTGGGCCCATGCTCTGCCTACCGCTGCGGGCTTTGCTGCGCTGGACCAGGAAATAGATCAGGTAGACGATGCCGCCTACCCAGAACAGCGTCCAGAGGATTCCGGGAACGCCGTTCCAGCCCCATCCCCAGAAGCCGCGGCCGAGGCTTGGCAATCCGATGATGGTTGTGATGAGGGCGCCGGTCATGCCTGCGGACCAGCGGCCGGCCCCGGCTTCCTGTGCATGGATGCGGCCATCGGGTTCGGGCAGGAGCGCCCAGGCGATGCCGTAGAGCAGGATGCCGATACCGGCGAAGAGGGTGAGGATGATGAAGATGCCGCGGACGATCAAGGGATCGATGCCGAAGCGGTGCGCGATGCCGCTCGCTACGCCGCCCACCCACCGGTCCCGGCCACGGCTGATGCCTTGGCTTCGGATCCAGGTGAAGAAGTTCTGCGGGGGAGCGGGCACAGCGTAGTCCGGAGCCGCGCCGCCGGTGTCGCCGGCGTTGGGCTGGGCCGGCTTCGCGGGCGAGCCCGCCCCGGCAGGGTGGCTGGATTCTGCAGTTTGTCCGGGCTCCGGTGCTTGTCCGGGGTCCTCGGGATTCATGCTGTTCGCGTTCATACTTCGATCTTGCCGCCCCGCGGCGCAGCCCTCTATTGGGGGATACCCTGAACGTTCCCTGAGTGGCCCCCTGAGATGCCCTGGCTTCGAGCGCCGAAGGCCCTGATACGTGTTTGGATGGATTCATGACAACCGCCATGCAACGCCCGCCGCTGGTCCGAAGCGGCGACCGGATGATTGCCGGCGTGTGCAGCGGCCTGGCGGACCACCTGGGCTGGCCCGTGAAGTACATCCGGCTCGGTATGGTCCTGGCCTCGTTCGCAGGGGGCGCGGGCGTGGTCTTCTACGCGTGGCTGTGGGTCATGGTGCCCACTGCCGACGAAAGCGCCCGCCGCAATAGCCGCCGGCCGGCGTCGCCCATTGCTCCCGCGGTGAGCATGCCTCCTTCGGTGGGCATACCCCCCGATTTGGCAGCGCCCGACGCCGGAGCGCAGCCCCTGCCGCTGTCCGCCCCGGCGCCCGTCGTCGCCTCCTGGTTCAAGTTGAAGCGCATCCAGTACGGGAAGGAAATCCTCCTGGGAGCGGGCCTCCTCCTAGTGGCTGCCATCCTCATCGCCCGGCAGTTCGGCGTCGAAGTCCCGCTCGGCACGCTGATCCCCGCAGCGGCCATACTCGGCGGAGCGGCGATTGCCTGGATGCAGCTGGACGAGACGCGCCGGGCCGGACTGGTGGACAAGACCAAGGCCGACCAGGCCGGCGGCTGGGTCCGCCTCGCCGCAGGCCTGGCCCTCGTGGTTGCCGGTGTGTTGGTCATGGTGTCCGGTTCCGGCTCGTGGGAGCAGACTTGGCTCGCCCTGTTGGCTTCCATCGCCGTGTTGGGCGGCGTCGCCCTGGTGCTGCTGCCGTGGGGCTTGAAGTTCTGGAAAGACCTTGAAACTGAACGGGCGGCGCGGGTCCGGGAGACCGAGCGGGCCGAGATTGCCGCCCACTTGCACGACTCGGTACTGCAGACGCTCGCCTTGATCCAGCGCCGGGCCGGTTCCGAGCAGGACGTGGTCCGCCTCGCGCGTGCCCAGGAGCGTGAGCTGCGCACCTGGCTGTACCGGGACGCCGCCAAGGACTCGGGACTCCTGGCGGAGCGGATAGCCGCGGCCGCAGCCGAAGTGGAGGACGCCCACGGACACCCGGTCGACGTCGTCAGCGTGGGAGACGCAGCCATGACGGACCGGCACGAAGCACTCGTCCTGGCGGCCCGCGAGGCGATGCACAATGCCGCCAGGCATGGCGGCGGAGCCGTGTCCGTCTATCTCGAGAGTTCCGACTCGGGCAGCGAGGTCTTCGTCAGGGACCGCGGACCCGGCTTCGACCCGGATGCCGTCCCCGAAGACCGCCTCGGAGTCAAGGAATCAATCATCGGTCGGATGAAACGCCACGGCGGCACAGCGGTCATCGACAGCAGTTCCGAGGGCACGGAAGTCCGCCTGAAACTGCCTGTCGAGAACGCCGACAAAGCAGAAAACCGAAACGGAGACGCCAAAGCATGAATGCCTTATCAGAGCAAGTGGAGCGGAGCGTGCGCGTGGTGATCGTGGACGATCATGCCATCTTCCGGTCCGGGCTGAAGGCCGACCTCGATTCCAGGATCGACGTCGTGGGCGAAGCCGGAACAGTGGAGCAAGCCATCGCCGTGATTGCCGAGGTTCAGCCTGAAGTGGTGTTGCTTGACGTCCACTTGCCGGGCGGACTTGGCGGCGGCGGACGGGAAGTCATCAGCGGGTCCTCGGCGTTGCGCGGGAGCACGAGCTTCCTGGCCTTGAGCGTCTCGGATGCAGCCGAGGACGTCGTGGCCGTCATTCGGGCAGGTGCCCGTGGCTATGTCACCAAGACCATTTCCGGCCCCGAGATCTCCGACGCTGTGATCCGAGTGGCCGACGGCGACGCCGTCTTCTCGCCGCGGCTCGCAGGATTTGTCCTGGACGCGTTTGGAACGTCTCCTGCCGAGATCGCCGACGACGAACTCGACCGGCTCTCCGCGAGGGAACTGGAAGTCATGCGCCTCATCGCCCGGGGCTACAGCTACAAGGAGGTGGCCAAAGAGTTGTTCATTTCCATCAAGACCGTCGAAACCCATGTCTCGGCAGTGCTCCGCAAGCTCCAGCTCTCCAGCCGCCACGAACTGACCAAGTGGGCCGCCGAGCGCCGCCTCCTCTGACGCCCGCTCACCTTTGGGGGTTTAAACCCAAACGCCCGCTCACCTTTGGGGGTTTAAACCCAAACGCCCGCTCACCTTTGTCCCAAGGTGAGCGGGCGTTTGTGCAGGCGCGCTGGTTACTTGGCCTGGCCGAGGAATTCCTGAAGGCGTCGAACGCCTTCGGCGAGGTCGTCGTCGCCCAAGGCGTACGAGAGGCGCACAAAACCGGAGGGGCCGAAGGCCTCGCCCGGAACAACAGCGACCTCAACCTCGTCGAGGATCAGTGAGGCAAGCTCAGCGGACGTTGACGGACGGACAGGACCGTTCGACGTCGGGAACTCCTTGCCCAGCAGCCCACGGACATCGGCGTACACGTAGAAGGCGCCGGTCGGCGTCGGGCATTCCACGCCCTCGATCGCGTTCAGTCCGGCGACAATCGCCTTGCGGCGGCGATCGAAGGCCACCTTCATCTCGTCGACGGCGGTCAGCGGACCGGAGACTGCCGCGAGGGCTGCGATCTGCATGATGTTGGAAACGTTCGACGTCGCGTGGGACTGGAGGTTGGTGGCGGCCTTGATGACGTCGGCCGGGCCGATCATCCATCCAACGCGCCATCCCGTCATGGCGTAGGTCTTGGCGACACCATTGAGGATGACCACTTTGTCGCCGAGTTCGGGGGCGGCAGTGGCAATCGAGGTGAAGGGCACGCCGTCGTACGTCAGGTGTTCATAGATCTCGTCGGTGACCACCCAGAGGCCCTTGGCCGCAGCCCATTTTCCGATCTCGGCCACTTGTTCGGCGCTGTAGACAGCCCCGGTCGGGTTGGACGGCGAAACGAAAAGCAGGATCTTCGTCTTGTCGGTGACCGCGGCTTCGAGCTGCTCCACGGTGACCAAGTAACCCTGCTCGGGGCCGGCGAAGACCTCAACGGGAACGCCTCCGGCCAAGCGGATCGCCTCCGGGTAAGTGGTCCAGAAAGGCGTAGGAATGATTACTTCGTCGCCCGGATCGACAAGTGTGGCGAAGGTGTTGTAGACGGCCTGCTTGCCGCCATTGGTCACCATCACCTGGGAAGGGTCAACCTTGTAGCCCGAATCGCGGAACGTCTTGTCCGCGATCGCCTTCTTCAGCTCCGGCAGGCCGGCAGCGGGGGAGTACCGGTGGTACTTCGGCTGGGCGGCGGCCTCGACGGCGGCCTTGACAATGTAGTCGGGGGTCGGGAAATCGGGCTCCCCGGCGCCAAAGCCGATCACGGGGCGACCCGCTGCCTTGAGCGCCTTGGCCTTGGCGTCAACGGCAAGGGTGGCGGATTCGGCGATGGCGGAAATTCGCTGTGAAATGCGGGCGGCAGGTATTCCGGCAGACATTTAAAGCACCGTTCTTCGCGGGCAGCTCATGAGCTGGATGGTGGGATTCGACGGAATCTACTTTATGCTGTTCTGCGGAGCTATCGGGCTAACGTCGGGAAAGTGACAGTGTGCGCTGATCAAGCGGGCACTGATCAGCCGCCAGGCCTGAACGCTCCGGAAATGGCCCGGTTCGACTATCGCGACGTTGTTGCGTAGACTGGTTCACCGGTGTTGAAAAACATCACAATGGTTCGCGCCCCAGACTGGCTCCGGATTCCCGTGTTGTTCGGGGTTCCTTGGCTTTGATGGAGTGTGGCCAAAATATGGATTCGTTCCATAGGGTAGTGGCGCAATTGGTAGCGCAGCGGTCTCCAAAACCGCAGGTTGCAGGTTCGAGTCCTGTCTGCCCTGCGCAAGCTGTTCCGGGGTTCTCCTTGGAACAAGCGCAGCAACCATGGCTCTGATCAGAGTCGGGTCAACGACGTTTGCATAGATGAGTGAGGATCAGGTGACCGAAACAGCTGCGAGCAGCTCGAAGGGCCGCCCTGCCAAGAAGTCCGATTCCGGCCTCTTCGCTCGAATTGCGCTTTTTGTCCGCCAGGTAATTGGTGAACTCAAGAAGGTAGTTGCCCCCACCCGCAAGGAACTGGTCAACTACACAGTCGTGGTGCTGGTGTTCGTGGCCATCATGATGCTTGTCGTCACCATCCTGGACCTGGCTTTCGGTACGGGAATCAAATGGGTTTTCGGCGCTACTGGCACCACGAACCACTAAGCGGATCGCTCCGCAAACCGCGTGGAATCCCCGGAAAATCAAGGGATTTCGCAGGGTTTGCGGAATTGAGCCATTTAAATAGGCATGTTAGGCAATGAGGAAGCAGGAGACCAAGTGTCTGAGCAGGAGCTCGAGGTAACTGAGACTGAGCTGGATGGGCCCGCTGAAAGCACGGCCCACGCCACGGCTGACGCCGTGGAAGGATCCGAGGTCGATTCTGCTGCGCCCGAAACTGCCGACGTCGACGACGCCGACCAGGATGAGTCCGAGGCCGACGAGTCTGCAAACGACGCCGATGCGTCCGACGCCGACGCCCTGGCCGCCGCTGCAGCCGTAGCGCCCGCGGACCCCGCTGAGGAGTTCAAGGCCAAGCTTCGCCGCCAGGAGGGTGACTGGTACGTCATCCACTCCTACGCCGGCTACGAAAACCGCGTCAAGGCCAACCTTGAGACCCGCATCCAGACCCTGGACATGGAAGATTACATCTTCGAGATCCAGGTGCCCATGGAAGAAGTCGTTGAGATCAAGAACGCCCAGCGCAAGATCATCAACCGCGTACGCATTCCGGGTTACGTCCTCGTCCGCATGGACCTGACTGACGCGTCCTGGGGCGCCGTCCGCCACACCCCCGGTGTCACCGGATTCGTGGGCAACGCACACAACCCGGTCCCGCTTCGCCTCGACGAGGTCTTTTCGATGCTGGCTCCGGTCTTCGAAGAGCAGCAGGCCGAAAAGGGCAAGCCGGTCAACAAGCAGCACCAGACGCCCGTCGACATCGACTTCGAAGTTGGCGAGTCCGTCATCGTCAAGGAAGGTCCGTTCGAGACCCTTCCCGCCACGATCTCGGAGATCAAGATGGATTCCCAGACGCTTGTGGTCCTGGTGTCGATCTTCGAACGCGAAACCCCGGTTACGCTCGCATTCAACCAGGTCACCAAGATCTAGTTGATCCAAGAATTTCGCCCCGCGGTTGCCCGCTTAGCAGCCACGGAGCGGCCGGTCGCCTTGCCATGGCGGCCATCAACCTGAGGCACGCTCCTGTGTCCTAGGAAGTTATTGAGAGAAGGACCTACATTGGCTCCCAAGAAGAAGGTCACCGGCCTCATCAAGCTGCAGATCCAGGCAGGTGCCGCCAACCCGGCCCCGCCGATCGGTCCTGCGCTTGGCCAGCACGGTGTCAACATCATGGAATTCTGCAAGGCGTACAACGCTGCAACGGAAGCCCAGCGCGGAAACGTTATCCCGGTTGAAATCACGGTCTACGAAGACCGTTCCTTCACCTTCATCACCAAGACCCCGCCGGCTGCAGAGCTCATCAAGAAGGCTGCAGGCGTTGCAAAGGGTTCGGCCACGCCGCACACGGTCAAGGTTGCCAAGCTGACCCAGGCACAGGTCAACGAGATCGCCACCACCAAGATGGAAGACCTCAACGCCACCAGCCTTGAGGGCGCTGCCAAGATCATTGCCGGCACCGCACGCTCCATGGGCATCACTGTCGAATAGTCGAGGAATGAACGGACGGTGAGGGCTGAGGAATGAAGCACTCGCCGGAAGTGAGTCCCGGAGACTTTCGACAATTAGATACCGTCGAGGGTTAATTCCCCTCACCGCTTCATGGCGTCTGTTCGGGAACTGACGACGCCGGAGCGCACCGCCGGGAAACCGGCATCATTGAAACATTGAAAATGTTGGAGATCCACGCCGGATCTCCAACTGTGGCAGGGCCCAGCGCGGTCCGCAGACCACAACTGCACAAGGAGAATAAGCAGCATGGCAAAGCGCAGCAAAGCATATGAGGCAGCCGCAGCCAAGATCGAGGCAGACAAGTTCTACGCCCCGTTCGAGGCCATCAAGCTCGCCAAGGACACCAACCCGTCCAAGTTCGACGCCACCGTTGAGGTCGCTTTCCGTTTGGGCGTTGACCCGCGCAAGGCCGACCAGATGGTCCGCGGCACCGTCAACCTGCCGCACGGCACGGGTAAGACTGCCCGCGTCCTGGTTTTCGCAACGGGCGACAAGGCAGAAGCAGCAATCGCTGCAGGCGCCGACTTCGTTGGTTCCGATGACCTGATCGAAAAGATCGCAGCCGGCTGGACCGACTTCGACGCCGCAGTGGCAACCCCTGACCTCATGGGCAAGGTTGGCCGCCTCGGTAAGGTCCTCGGCCCGCGTAACCTCATGCCGAACCCGAAGACCGGTACCGTGACCGCAGACGTCACCAAGGCCGTCAACGACATCAAGGGTGGCAAGATCGACTTCCGCGTCGACAAGCACTCGAACCTGCACTTCATCATCGGCAAGGTTTCCTTCGACGAACTGAAGCTGGCCGAGAACTACGCAGCTGCCCTGGAAGAGGTGCTTCGCCTGAAGCCGTCCGCTTCCAAGGGCCGTTACATCCAGAAGGCTACGGTCGCCACCACGTTCGGCCCGGGCATCTCGGTTGACCCGAACGTCACCAAGGTCCTCACCGAGGCGTAAGCCACCGGGAGCATCGACTCTGAAAGGACCGTCCGGCATTCGCCGGGCGGTCCTTTCGTCGTATGCGACCGGCACCTATCGCGGGTGGCGGCCGCTCGTTAGGCTGAGGGCATGACAGGCCGGCTTCCGGATTTCAGCATCCACGAGCTCAACCTGCCGGACTCCCTGAATGGGCCGGACAGCAAGGATTTCCGGGAGCTCTCTTCCGTGATGGACACCATGGTGTTGGAAACATGGGGAAGCCTGGACAGGGCACTCTCTGCGCAGGTCCGGCTCGCGGGATGGCGCGATACCCCGTACGAGGCATCGAGGAATTTCTTCGGCCGGGTCGACGGACGCATCATCGGGCATGCCTCCTGCTTCGTTCCACTCACGGATAAAGTCCATACCGCGTGGCTCCACCTAGATGTCCTGGATGCGTACCGCTGGCGTGGAATCGGAACCGCATTGCTCCGCACCGTCGAGGAGGTTGCGGGGGCGGGTGGCCAAACAAGATGACACTTTGGTGGCAAAGCCCCACCGCGGCCACGGACTGGGAATGCTCGTCAAACTGGCCAATCTGCGCAGGCTTCAAAAGGAATATCCGGAAGTCGAGCGCGTCATGACTTTTAACGCCGAGGAAAACGAACATATGCTGTCCATCAACGTACAGCTCGGCTTCAAACCGGCGGGATACGACGGCGAATGGCAAAAGAGGATCAAATGACGAGCACGGTGGAGATCGGCCAACTCTGGATCCCTGATTCCCTTGACGCCAATGACGCGAAGGACTTCCTTGCCGCCGTCGAAGTCAGCCGCCGGGTCCGCATGCAGATCTGGGGCACGGACGATCTCGCTTACACCCCGTTGGAAAAGCTGCTCGAACTCGGCGATCCTTACGAACGCCAGGTCATTCTCGTGGCCCGCGTTGACGGGCGCATTGTCGGCACCGTGGACATTGCGCTGCCCCTTGCCGACAACATGGACCTCGCCGAGTTCACCTTGGACATCCTCCCTGAATTCCAGCGCAGGGGCGTCGGACGGCAGCTTCTGGAAGCTGCCGAACATTTCGCCAAAAGCGAGGGCCGGACGATGATCATGGTGGACACCAACCACCCTGCCGAGTCCCTGCGCGGCGGTGCCGAGGGCCAGCTCGTGCCTGGCAGCGGCCTGGGCTTCGTTCCTTTGGCCAGCCGCGAGGTCGATTTTGCCCGGCGAACCGGCTACACCCTCCAGCACATCGAACAATTCAGTTCCTGCGCGCTCCCGCTGGATTCAAAGCTTGTTGCCGAGCTCGAGGCCGAAGCCGAAGCCGCGAACGCCGGCCGTTACCGGGTCCACCACTGGACCGACCGTTGCCCTCAACAGTGGCTCGAAGCCGTGGCCGCGCTGGAGAACGCGGCCGGGGAAGTGGTGTCCGAAGGCAATGACGCTGCGGAGGCCGAGCAGCAGCAGTTGGTGTTCGACGCCGGTGTGTTGCGTCAGGCGGAAGACGCCGCCGTCGCGCAGGGGCGCCGAACGGTAGTCACCGCCGTCGAGCACGTCGCCAGCGGACGCATCGTCGGGCTGACCACCATCGGCGTGCTGGCACAACGCCAGGATGTCGTCTTCCAGGACGACACGATCGTCCTGCAGGAGCACCGGGGAAACAAGTTGGGACTCCTCATCAAGGTCGCCAATATGCAGCGCCTCAGCGAACAGTTCCCCGACGCCCGGGTGATCTATACCTGGAATGCCCCGGAAAACCGGTACCTGCTGACCGTCAACAAACAATTGGGGTTCACCACCGCCGGGGTCACCGGTCTGTGGCAGAAGGAACTGCCGAACATGGGCCCGAGGGTCACCTCGTCCGAGTGAGCCGGCGCGATTTGGCGATGCACTTGCCCGTCCCGTAAGCTTGAACTACCAAAGACCGTCGGTTGATGGGAATCCACTCCTCCGGGCACAGCTCAACTCTGTAGCTATGTGCGGAAGAACCAAGTGGTTTCCTAGACGAAGGACCCTGACAAAGGGCGGCCGGCGCAGGTGAACGAAGCAAATCTCCACGATCGTAGGATTGTGTTGAGCCAAGCCCCGTGCATCTGCGCGGGGCGTTTTTTAGTTGCAGCTCTTTTGAGCGGGGACCCGGAAGACCGGCTTTATTCCCCGGAAGGAGGGTTATGGCAACGCCAAGCAAGATCTCCGCAGTAGCTGAGATCACCAACGATTTCAAGGAATCGAACGCCGCTGTCCTGACCGAATACCGCGGGCTCTCTGTTGCACAGCTCAAGCAGCTGCGTGTTTCTCTCGGCCTGGACACCAAGTTCTCGGTCGTCAAGAACACCCTGACCGCCATTGCAGCCAAGGAAGCTGGTGTCGAAGCATTCGACGGTCAGCTCGCCGGCCCCACTGCAATCGCATTCATCAAGGGTGACGCGGTTGCTGCCGCCAAGAGCCTGACGGACTTTGCCAAGGCCAACAAGCAGCTGGTCATCAAGACCGGCTACTTCGAAGGCAAGGCACTGAACGCAGCAGAGGTTGCCGCACTGGCAGCCCTCGAGTCCCGTGAGCTGCAGCTCGCCAAGGTTGCAGGCATCCTCAAGGCACCTGCTGCCGCGGCTGCACGCATCATTGACGCTCTGCGCCTCAAGCTTGAAGAAGAGGGCGGCGCTGTAGCACCGGCCGCTGAAGAAGCACCGGCTGCCGAAGAGGCTCCCGCCGAGGCTGCTGCGGAAGAGGCTGCCGCTCCGGCTGAAGCCGCTGAAGCAGCAACCGAAGAGAACTAAGTTCTCCCCACTCAAACTCCGGTGCAGTAACGGACGACGTCCGTGGCGGCACCACCTAAAGGAAGGACGCCAAACATGGCGAAGCTCAGCAACGAAGAGCTCATTGAAGCTTTCAAGGAACTGACCATCATCGAGCTCTCCGAGTTCGTCAAGCTCTTCGAAGAGACCTTCGAAGTTACCGCTGCTGCTGTTGCAGTCGCCGGCCCTGCCGGTGGCGCTGCTGCTGAAGAGGCCGAAGAGAAGACTGAATTCGATGTCGTCCTCGAAGCTGCCGGTGACAAGAAGATCGCAGTGATCAAGGAAGTCCGCGCCATCACCTCCCTCGGCCTCAAGGAAGCCAAGGACCTGGTTGACGGTGCACCGAAGGCTGTTCTCGAAGGCGCCACCAAGGAAGCCGCTGAGAAGGCCAAGGAGCAGCTCGAAGCTGCCGGCGCCACGGTTACTGTCAAGTAACTCGGCTTTTCGGGAAGCCCCGTCCGGATTCGTCCGGGCGGGGCTTCCGGGTTATAGGACAAAACGTGTGTAAATCCCGGGCGCGTCATGATCGTCCTGCCCAGCCTGTGCGGTGCCAGAGTCCT
>NZ_MTPV01000032.1:0-430 GCF_002009585.1 Arthrobacter sp. SRS-W-1-2016
CCGGGCTCTGGCCAGGCTTCGACCACTCCGAAATCCCCATCACCTCCGTCACCAACGGCGTCCACGTACCCACCTGGGTGGATCCCCGCATCTCTGCCTTGGCCCGCCAGCAGTTTGGGACCGAGGCCGAGGCCTTGGGCCGCTGGGATCTCGCCTACAACGTCAGCGACGAGGACGTGTGGGCGCTGCGGCGGCAACTCCGCGTATCCCTCGTGGAGGATGTCCGGCGTCGGCTCCGGGCGGCGTGGAAGAAGCGTGGTGCGGCTGATGCCGAACTGGGCTGGACGGACACCGTGCTGGACCCGGACGTGCTCACGATCGGTTTCGCCCGGCGCGTGCCCACCTACAAGCGCCTGACCCTGATGCTCCGGGACCCGGCCCGGCTCAAGGCGCTGCTTCTGCACCCGAAGCACCCGATCCAGCTGGTCAT
>NZ_MTPV01000080.1:0-252 GCF_002009585.1 Arthrobacter sp. SRS-W-1-2016
GGGGTCGGGGGGGGGGGGGGCGGGGGGGGGGGCGGCCCGGCGGGGGGGCCCGCCCCCCCCCGCGGGGGGGGGGGGGCGGGGGGGGGGGGGGGGGGCGGCGCGGGGGGGGGGGGGGGGGGGCCGCCCGGGGCGGGGGGGGGGGGGGGGGCGGGGGGGGGGGGGGGGGGGCGGGGGGGGGGCCGGGGCGGGGGGGCGGGGGGGGGGGGCGGCGGGTGGGGGGGGGGGGGGGGGGCGGCGGCGGCGGGGCCGGGG